>SKWV01000458.1 GCA_007128755.1 Trueperaceae bacterium | reverse complement strand
TGGCGACCCGGCGTGCACGTTCGCTCGTCGGCTGGACGCTCCTGATCGTGGGCGTGCTCATGGCGGCGCAATGGCTCTTCTTCCTGGCGACCGGCAGCGTGGCGGAGCTGCAGAGCGCGCCGCGCGCGATCGCGTTCCACCTGGCGGCGGAGTCGGTGACGGCGGTGCTCCTCGTCGTCGCCGGGGTGGGCCTCGTCCGGGGCGGGGGCGGCGTGGGGGAGAGCGTGGGCCTGATCGCCAGTGGCGCGCTCCTCTACACGGTGATCAACAGCGCCGGGTACTTCGCCGAGCGCGGTGAGTGGGCGATGGTGGCGATGTTCGGGGGCATGAGGAGCAGGTCGACCCGCGCCGCCCGTACGCGTTCGAAGCCGCCGAGCCGGTGGTTGTCGGCGCAGATGGAGACGCCGAGTCGCCCGAGCGCCGTCTCGATCACGATCCCGCCCCGACCCGAGCGGAAGCACGCCGTCTCGGCGTCGTGCTTGCGTACCGCTCCGGCGACCCGCCCATCCGTGTCGAACACGACGTAGGTATTGAACAGGTCGGCGCCGCAACGCTCGACGAAGCCCGTGCCGAGGTGGACACGGTAGCGGCGCGCCAAGTCGCGGGCGTGCGCCAGCGAGGGACCGTCGATCGGCTCCGCCAGCTCCCAGACGGCATCGTTCGGGACGTACCCGCTGGCGGCGGGCGGTAGGGACTCGCGGCCTGCGAGGAAGGTCGTGCGAGCGGCCGCGGCCGCGCAAGGGTTCGTGCACGTGCATGCTCGCTCGACCGCGGTGCCGATGTCGGCTTGACCGCGGCGGCGACGAGTACCATGACCGACGAAGGGGGTAGCTCATGGCCATCGGCATCACGACACCAGGCGTGCACCACGTATCGCTGCGCTCGAACGACTTGGACCGTTCCCGAACGTTCTACATCGAGACGCTCGGGTTCCCGCTCGTGCACGACTCGCCGGAGCTCTTCTTGTTCATGGCCGGTGGGACGGCGTTCGGCGTGCGCGGGCCGGACCCGTCGACGGCGCCCGGCGACGTGTTCAGCCCCTTCCGCGTGGGCTTGGACCACATCGCCCTCGGCTGCGAGTCCGAGGAAGACCTCGAGCGCGTCGCCACGGCGCTCTCCGAGGCGGGCATCGAGAACACCGGGGTGAAGATGGACGAGACGCTCGGCAAGCGCTACGTCGCCTTCAAGGATCCCGACCGCATCGCGTGGGAGTACTACATGGTGTGACGGCGGTGATGAGTGCCGCGCTGAGAGCCACGAAGGAGGGATCACGCTGCACCACGCCGACGGAGCGAAGCCGAAGATCGTGCCTCAGGACGAGTGGCAGATCGCCCTCGAGCGGCAGATCGAGCGGGAGAAGGCGGCGACGCGTGAACGCGACGCGCTCAACGCGGCGCGTCGTCGGCTCCCGATGGTCGAGGTCGACGCCGCCTACGTGTTCGATGGGCCGGACGGTGAGGTGACGCTCCTCGACCTGTTCGAGGGCCGTCGCCAGCTGATCGTCTACCACTTCATGTTCGGCCCGGACTGGGAGGCGGGCTGCGACGGCTGCTCGTGGGTGGTCGACGCCATGACCCATCCGGCGCACCTCCACGCGCGCGACACGTCCATCGTCCTCGTGTCGCGCGCGCCGCTGCCGAAGCTGGAGCGCTACCGCGAGCGCATGGGGTGGAGGCACGTCGCCTGGTACTCCTCGGGCGGCAGCACGTTCAACGTCGACATGGGCGTCAGCACGGGCGACGTGAGCGATCCGACGACCGACCGCGGCGAACGGCACGGCGTGAGCGTCTTCCTCCGCGACGGTGCCCGCGTCTTCCGGACCTACTTCACGGGTCGCCGAGGCGTCGAGTACCTCGGCAGCCTCTGGACGTACCTCGACCTGACGCCGTACGGCCGCCAGGAGACGTGGGAGGAGTCGCCGGAGGGGTGGCCGCAGACGGAGCCGTACGTGTGGAACCGTCGCCATGACGAGTACTGACGCGGGTCCAAGTCAGATCCGAGCCTGGGTCTCCTCGTCGAAGACGTGCAGCGACTCCATGTCGAAGGCTGCCCACACCGTGTCGCCGGGCGTGAAGTGGCCGTCGCGGCGATCCTGGTCGATGGTGACGAACCGCTCGGCGGAGGCATCGAGCATGCGGACGTAGAGCAGCGTCGAGTACCCCATCGGCATCACGGAGATGATCTCGCACCGGAAAGACGCCGGTGAAGGCTCCTGGGTGGCGCGCAGCTCCTCCGGCCGCGCGGCGACGATCACTCGCCGGTCGCCACCCTGCGCGTTCTCGATGCCGGTGACGGAGAATCCCTCGCCCTCGATGCCGTCGCCGCGCAGGCGCCCCTCGAAGGTGTTGATCGACGACTGGCCCATGAAGGACGCGACGAACATGTTCGCCGGCCGCATGAACACGTCGTCGGGGCTGGCGACCTGCTGCACCTCGCCGTCCTTCATCACCGCCATCCGCTCGGAGAGCGTGAGCGCCTCTACCTGGTCGTGCGTGACGTAGATGACCGTCTTGCCGGTCGCGGTGTGGAGCCGCTTGAGTTCGACCCGCATGTCGATGCGCAGCTTGGCGTCGAGGTTGCTGAGGGGCTCGTCCATGAGGAGGACCTCGGCCCCCGTCACGAGTTCGCGCGCGAGCGCGATGCGCTGCTGCTGTCCACCGCTGAGCTCGTTCGGGTAGCGGGCGACGAAGTTGGTGATCTGGAGCTGGTCGATCACCTCGGCGAAGCGCTCGTCTCGATCCGCCTTCTTGACCTTGCGGACCTCGAGCCCGAACAGGATGTTCTCCCTCACGGTCATGTGAGGCCAGAGCGCGTAGTTCTGGAACACCATGCCGAGCTTCCGCCGCGAGGCGGGCACGAACGTGCCGTCGGCAGCGTCGACCACCACGGTGTCGCCGATGAGGATGCGTCCTTCGTCCGGCCGATCGAGGCCAGCGATGAGCCGCATGGTCGTGGTCTTGCCGCACCCACTCGGACCGAGCAGGCTGAAGAACTCGCCGGGGTGGATCTCGAGCGACAGGTCATCGACCGCCACGTCGTTGCCGAACCGCTTCGTGACGTGCTCCAGAACGACCCGGGTCATCGGTTACTCCCTCCGAACCCCTCGAGCGGGTTCGTCTTGGTGGCCCATTGCGCCAGCCAGGTACAGCTCAACACCAGCACCACGATCACGACGCCGATCGCATCGGCGAACTGCCGCCGGCCGAGTTCGACGTACCCGAACGTCAGGACGGTCAGCACCATGGTCTGCGGCGTCACGAGGAGGACCACGAGACTGAGATCCTTGACGGTCGACACGAACGACAGGATGAAGCCCGCGAGGAAGCCGCGCTTGCTCAGCGGGAGCAGGATCCGCTTCAACCGGGTGAAGAAGCCCGCGCCATGCACTTCGGCGGCCTCTTCGAGGGAGTGACCGATCTGCATCATCGCCGAGATGCCGGTGCGGCTCGCGAACGGCAGGCGGTTGACCATCGCCGCGAGGATGATGATCCAGATCGTGCCGTAGAGGGCGGGAAGGGGACCGACCGGCCGAGCGAACATCGTCAGGTAGATGGCGCCGAAGGCGATGCCCGGGATCACGTAGGGGAGGAACGAGACCTGCTCGACGACGCGGGCGAGTCGGCTGCCGCGACCCTTGGCGACCACGTAGCCCGTCAGGATGCCGATGAGCGCGGTCGATGTGGCGACGGCGAGGCCGATGATCAGGCTGTTCCAAGCCGCATGGCGGACCCGGGGGTCCGCGACGATGCCGCGCATCCCGTCGATCTCGCCGATCCAGTACGTGAGGGTGAGGTTGGTGATGCCGAAGTTGCCCAACTGGAGTTGCAGGCTCTGCCAGACCAGGAGCGTGATGGGCATGAAGGCTGCGATCGACACGAACAGGAGCGTGACGATCGTGACGGGCCAGCGCCACCGTCCGAGGGGGACGCGGCGGTGCGTGCTGCCCTTGCCGGTCATGGTGGTGAACTGCTTGCGGCGGCCCATCATCATGCTGTTCATCACGATGGCGAGGCCGGCCATCACGATGAGGATGAGCGTGAGCGCGAACGCATCGCCGAAGCGCCCGATGCCGGCGGACTGGTAGAGCTGCGTCGAGAGCATGTAGAACCGCACGGGGATACCGAGGAAGGCCGGAGCTCCGAAGGTGCCGATCCCCTGCGCGAACGTCAGGATGAAGGCCGACCCGAGGGCGGGCAGGATGAGCGGGAGCGTGATGGCACGGAGGATGCGGCGCCCGCCGGCGCCATGCAGCTCGGCCGACTCCTCGAGCCGACCGTCGATGGTGGCCAGCGCCGAGGCCGACAAGAGGAACGTGAAGGCAAAATAGTTGATGGCGAGCACGATCGTGATGGGGAACATCCCGTAGGCGAGCCAATCGGGCGGCACGATCCCGATCACCGACTGGAGGATGCCCGGGGCGCCGATGCCGACGCGGTCGTTGCCGAACATCGTGAGCCATGCCAGGGCGATGGTCCACGACGGCACGATGTAGGGGATGAGGGCGGCGAAACCGATGAACTTCTTGAACGGGATGTCGCTCTTGACGAGCAGCCAGGCGAGCGTCACGCCGATGGTCATCGCCAGCACCGTGTAGCCGACGCTCACGATGAGGGTGTTCATGAGCGGCTCGTAGAAGATCCGGCGGCTCAGGTCGCCGGTGAAGGTGCGTTGCCAGTAGTAGAGGGTCCAGTCCCCGATCGCGCCGCCTGCGCGCCGCGCGTCGCCTTCCTGGATCCGCAGCGTCGCGAGGATGATCTCCCCGACGGGGACGAGGATGAGATATCCGAACACGAGGAGGAAGAGCCAGCCCATCCAACGGTGTGGCGTCGTGATCCAGAGCTTCACGGCGTTGACCGCCCGGCGCAGGCGCCGCCGGTTCGCGCGTGGCGCAGACGGAGCAGTCGGTTGGCTCACGGGTGGTTCTCCTGTTCGGGACGAGGGCGAGCCCGTCGGCGTCTCGAGGTGCCGCCGGGCCCGCCCACGTCAGGCTCGCCGTTGGTTCAGCGGTAGAGCAGGAAGAAGTCGATCAAGTCGTCGCTGAGTTCCACCATCTCGTCGACGGTGGGTTCCCACACCTGGGCGAAGTCCGCCATACGCAGGTCGAAGCCATCCGTCGGGTCGACGAGCGGGTTGACCGCGAAGTCGGCCGCCCACCAGGGGGCCCCGCCCTCTTGCGACATCAGCCAGTCGAGCAGCAGCTTCGCCTGGTTGGGGCTCTCGGTGTACGAGCCGATGCCGATCCACTGGAACGTCCTTACGACCGGGTTCACGGTCGTGTCGAGGGTGAAGTCGTACGTGCCTTCCTGGACCAGGCGGTAGAGCGACTGCGTGCCCATCCCGGCGAAGTTGCCGGTCGCGACGCTCACGGCCTCTGCGACGTCGCGCTGCGCGCTGACGATGCGGACGTCGTTGTCGAGCAGGCGCTTGATGAACTCGTAGCCGGCGTTCTCCGTCGTGAGCTCGATCGACTCACCGAAGTAGTCCTCGTACATCTGGGCCATCTGGTCGGCGTTCGACACCACCGCCGTGAAGTACATGAGGATGGTGCTGGAGGAGAGCGGATCGGTGGTGGCGACGCGGTTGCGCCACGGCTCGGTCGTCAACTCCCAGAGGTTCTCGTACGGAACGACATCGGGGTCGCCGTCGGTGCTGTAGTACCAGGTGCCGACGCTGTAGCGGTGGCGCAGGAGTGGCTCCGTCTCGATCGGGTCCATGACGGCCTCGAGCTCGCGCGGCACGTAGCGGGTGACGGCGTTGCGGGACAGCAGTGCCTCCTGGAACAAGGCCGGGTTGCCGACCATGATCAGCCCGGCGTTGCGCAGCCCGGCATCCCACTCGCGCCGGACGCGCTCGATGAGGTCGTTGGTGCCCAGGTTGATCGCTTCGACGTTCAAGCCATAGCGCTCGTTGAAGCGATCCGTGGCGCCCAGCGCGCGGCTGGTGGCCACGTAGAAGGTGAGTGGGGGCTCTTCGCGCGCCGCTTCGAGGATGGCATCCCAGTCCTCTTCTGCGGGTTGGTAGGGTCCGAGCTGCGCCTGCTCGAGCCAAGCGTCGTACGCCGCGTCGTCCTGCGACGAGACCGTACCGAAACCGATCAGCAGCAACGAGCAGCCGATCGCCACGAGACGGCGATACCAGGGGTTCGTCATGATGTTCTCCTTACGGGCCAGTGCGGGCCGGAACATCCGACGCCTCATGCGTGCGATGCCATCGGCGACCGCGACCGAATCGCGTCCTAGCGGACGTTTCGATGATACCACGACCGAGGTCGCACAGGATCGGCGTGCGGGCGCAGGCGGCGCCGAACCGGCTCTCACCACCCCATGCACGGCACCCCCGTCAGCGTGATCAGGGTCATCGGCGCGCCGTCGCGCGAGACAGATGAGCCGCCTCCACCGGGAGCGTGTCTGCCTCGGGTTCGGTTCCGTTAGGGAGTCGTTAGGGAACCGACAGTGGCGCACCTCGCACGCTGCGAACTGGAGGTACACCATGAACCAGAGAAACGTGGTCTTGCCACTCGTCGCGCTCCTCGGCGGGCTCTTGCTCGTCGCGTTGGCTCAGGACGCGGCGGAAGACTTGATCGCCGACGCCATGAGCGCCGCTCCGGAGTCGATCGCGCGCGACGCCACCATCGTGGCCTACCCCGATGGTCCCGAGCTGAACGTGCTTCGTGAGGGCACGAACGGGTGGCTCTGCGTCGCGTCCAGGCCAGAGACCATCGCTGCGGGCCTGCAGGAACCGAACTGCATGGACGAGGTATGGCAGGGGTACTTCGAAGCCTTCATGGCCGGGGAGACTCCGACGATCGACCGCATCGGGATCTCCTACATGCTGGCCGGTGACGCCGGAGCCGGCAACGTGGACCCGTTCGCGACCGGGCCCGAGGACGACGAGACGTGGCACGTCAGTGGACCGCACATCATGATCCTGATGCCCGACCACGATTACTCGGGTGTGCCGACCGATCACACCTACGGCGGCCCCTACGTCATGTGGGCCGATACGCCCTACGCCCACATCATGATCCCGGTCACCGATCACGAGAGCCATCCCTGACGATCGAGCGACCGGTGCAGCGGGGGCGCCTGGGGAACTCGGCGCCCCCGCGGCCCGGTATGGGCTCTGCCAGTCGCCACGCTGTCGTGCCACGATCCTGCCGCTCACGGCCGGTGACGGAGGTCTCGAGTGCGACTCGCTGGTGCTCCTGCCATCGGCCGACCACCCTGGGCCGCGGCACGTTCATCGACCGCATCGGGGCGCTGAGCGCGGTTCGCCTCGCGGAGGTCGACGCGGGGCTCATGGCCGCCCTCGACACGTCATCCGTCGGGCGCTGAGCAGGACGCCTGCGCCGGAACGCGTCCGGACCGACGCTCAGTGCCGTCGAATGCCGTACAATCCGGGCCACCCAGGAGGCACGTCCCGCCACGCATCCCGAGGAAGGTAGGTGCCGAGGTGGCTGA
>SKWV01000028.1 GCA_007128755.1 Trueperaceae bacterium | reverse complement strand
GGCTCGAGCGTCAGCATGTGGACGAACTCGCGTGTCGCGTCGATCATGGTCGCCACCTCGGTGGAGACCAAGCCGGCGCTGACTTCCAGGAACTCGTCGCTGAACTGCGCCATCGCTTCTGGCGTACCGAGGTCGGTCACCGCGGCTACGAAGACGACGCCGCCCAGATCCTCATCGCCGAAGGCGCGGAGGTAATCGGCGATGACCAAGCCGCCGTACGACCAGCCGACGAGCACCGGCCGCTCGAGGTCGTGGTCGTCGATGACCGCGGCGACGTCCTCCGCCCACACCGCCGAGTCGGCGTAGTGCTCGACCCCGGTCGGCGTGTCGGAGGCGCCATGACCGCGAAGGTCGAGAGCGATGAGGCGGAACTCGTCGGCGAGGTCGCCGGCGAACTGTTCCTCCCACGCCAGGTGGTTCATGGTGATGCCGTGCAAGAACACGATCGGCGCCCCATCGGGATCGCCTGCCTCATGAACGGCTAGGTTCACGTCGCCACCGCCGGAGACCACCCTCGGCTCCTGTCCGCCGGCACTACCGAGCATCACGAGGAGTGCTGCCAAGACCGGTGTCGTGAGATGTCTCTTCATGGTGATTCCCCCAATCCAATGGGTGTGATGTACCGCCGCCGTCCCGTCGGCATGGCCGTAGATCAGACCCGCTGCGAGGCGGATGGCGTGCCTGACGCCGCCACAAGCCGTCGCGGGCGGCAGCGGCGCCGAGACTAGCGTGCCCTGCACTAACGCATCCCTAACGTCAGGGGCGCTGACTCCTGCACCTGGTCGACGGAAGCCGACGGCGCCTCCGAGGGACGCCGTCGAGACGCCCGAGCGGCAACCGCCAAGGGTTCGTCGCCGTCACCGGATCTCGGCCAGGAACCCCAGCACGATCTCCGCCGCCTGCCGCTGCTGCTCCTCGCGCGCGATGCTTGCGACCCCGTCGCCGGCCTGCGGGCCGTAGTGACCGAACTGCGCGTGGTTCCCACCATCGATTACGATCAGCTCGGTGCCGGGCGGCAGCCGCTGGAGCGACGCCTCGAACCCCTCCGGCGGGGTGACCCCGTTCTCGGTGCCGTACGTCGACACGGCCCGCGCCGACCACGACGACAGGTCCGTCGAGGAGGCGGGGTACGACGCCAGCAGCACGAGCCCGGCGACGGCCTCCGGAGAGCGCTTCACGAACTCGGCCGCCATCGCTCCACCCAACGAGTGACCCGCGATCACCCAGGTGTCGACCTCCGGGAACGCCGCGAGCACCGCCGCCGCACGGTCGATGCCGAGGACGGCGAGGTCGAGCGGCATCGGCACGATGACCGCCAACACGCCGCCGTCGCTCAGGCGCCGCATCAGGGGCGCGTACGCTGCCGGATCGACCAGGCCTCCGGGATAGAACACGAGACCCGCGTCGGGTACACCGGCCGGCGCGAACACGTACCAGCCCCGTGACCGATCGGCCCGATCCGCGACGGTGACCGCCTCGGGGAACGCCGCGTAGCGAGCCACCCGCGTCCAGGCGTAGAAGCCCACGGCGCCCACCACCATCAGCGCCGCCACCGCGGCCGCCACGATCTTGAACCACCTGTTCATCGACACCTCGAAAGCGATTATGGCACCGACCCCAGGGAGGGGCCCGGTGCCCCGCGCTCACCACCGCGAGACCGACGCTACCTGGGACTCACTCCGACGCCTTCGGCGGCCTCCCCCGCTCGCGCGGCCCGACCGCCCGGGCCTGGGTCCGCGGCTGCGCCAAGGGGCTCGATGCCGGGTGCACGAACCGGTGCAGCACCACGACCGCCAGCGAACCGCCGAGCGCCGCGCCGAAGAGCAGCAGCATGCCGCCGATCGACTCGAGCAGGTGGGGCATGGCGAGCATCGCGAAGGCCAACGCGAGCATCACGGCGCCACCGATGAGCTTCAGGATGCGCCCCTCGCGCTCCTCGAAGCGGCCGACGCGCATGGTCACGACGACGCTGCCGAAGATCAGCAGCTCGAGCATCAGGTACACGACGATGTACACGGCCAGCAGACCGATGAACCCGGCCGTGTCGACGCCCGCACCGGCCAGCAGGGTCGTCCACAGCACCGGGAGTCCCGCCGTGCAGGGAAGCTCGACCAGGGTGACGCCGAGGGCGAGGCCGGCCGTGGCCGCGAGGGTGGCCGGGATCGACCCGCGCGCGCTCATGATGGCGCGCATCCGTGCGTAGATGCCGGGCTTGTGCTCGTCGCTGATGGTGAAGCTGAGGCCCTGCTTGTAGGCGAAGTAGTCCTTGATGTTCACCAGCGCGAAGCCGAGCGCCAGCAGCGCCACCACCACACGGATCCAGGTGAGGTACGCCACGTAGCTGAAGACGCTGAACATGCCGGCGATGAAGAGCCCGTAGACCAACGCGGTGATGCTCAGGAAGGTGATGCCGACGAGCAGCACCTTGGAGCGCGAGCGGGTGTTGATCACCACGCCGAGCAGCAGCGCCAGCACCCACAGCGAGCACGGGTTGAAGCCGTCGACGAACGCGATCAGCATGGTGCCTAGCAGGAGCGGTTGCTGGCTCAGGTCGACGATCCCGACGAAGGGGATCTCGATGGCGGCGTCACCGGGTCGGTCCGCGGCAGGGGGCGGCGCTTCGGCCGCGAAGAGCTCGTCGCGCACGTCGGGGTGCAGCCGGTCGGCGGCGTCCGGCGCGGCGTAGCTCCGGTACGCTTCGACGCTGGCGGTCATCTGCTGCCCGGCCACCGCATTGAAGCCGACCCACGAGTCCTCGCCGATGAACGTGACCGGCACGCCGGTGACGCTCCGGCGGAAGGCGTCCGAGAACGCATGCAACAGCGCGAGGTTCTCCGCGTCGTGCCAGACCTCGTACGCGTGCACGCTCACCTCGCCATAGCGCGCCTCGAGCTGGTCGAGGTAGGCACGCTGCTGCACGCACACGGGGCAGCCATCGCCCCAGAAGTAGTACACGTTGACGGGGTGGGAGCCCCGCTCCTGCGGGTTGGCCGCGTCTTGGGCGAGGCCGACGCCGGCGAGCGCGATCAGCAGCGCGGCGGCAGCGATCGCGACGACGTGGTTCCACAGGGCGACACGCGCTCGAGCTTGGGGGTGTCGCGGGCCTAGGCGGCGGTCGGTCGATCGGGTGTCCGGCACGTCACCAGTGTTCGGTGAAGCCCGGGCGCCGCCAAGAGTCTGGCGTCCCGGTCGGCACGAACGCGGGCGTGACCACTTCACCGAGCGCCTCCGTCAGGGTGCTGGCGGCCCCATGGGGAACAGGGCGGCGCGCACGTCGGGCGGGAGCCGGTCGAGGGCGTCCGGAGCTTGGTACGTGCGGTACGCCTCCACGCTCGCCGTCATCTGCACGCTGGCGACCTGGTTGAAGCCGATCCAGGAGTCCTCGCCGATGAACGTGACCGGCACCGCTCGCACGGGGCGCCCGAACGCGTCGGAGAGCGCCTGCAGCCGTGGCCTGTTCTCGACTTCGTGCCAGACCTCGAAGGCGTGGACCTCGACCTCGGGGTAGTGCTCGACGAGCCAGTCGAGGAACGCTCGCTGTTGCACGCACACGGGGCAGCCGTCGCCCCAGAAGTAGTAGACGTTGACGGTGAAGGTGTCGCCGGCCTCCTCCGCGGCATGGGCCGTCGCGTCCTGCGCTGCCGAAGGCGAGAGGACCGTGACCAGCAGGGCAGCAGCGGCGGCGAGCAGGAACCGGCGGACCACCGTGGCGGGGCCGACATCGACGTGCCGGGAGGACGATCCGAAGGGAATCATGCTCTCCAGCGTGGCCGTCGGATCGCGCACCGCCTAGGGCCGCGCGTCCCTCCGCGTCGGAACTCGGTGGCCGCTCCGTTCGTAGGTGACGCCAGCGCTCGGCATATGCTGCTGGCGTTGCAGAACACACCGAATCGGAGCAGCACGTTGCGTCGACCGGGTGCCCGCACGAAATCGAAGGGACACTCATGACCGCACGCGCACATCGGCGACGCCTGGCGTCGCTCACCCTCGTGTTCACCCTGCTCCTCGGCGCCGCCTCGGCTCAGACGCGGGAACGGACGGGCACCGTCGACGTGGTGCTCGGTGGCGAAGCGCGCACCTTCCATACCCACGTGCAGAAGGTTCCGGAGAACGCCGCCGAAGGCGTGGAGAACCCGGACGTCCGGAGGATGCTCGAGCGCCTCGCCGGCACGTCCCAGCACACGGCGACGTGGATGGCGATGGAGCCGATCGTCATGGCCGGCATCGTGCTGTACGCGGCCGAGGAGCTGTTCATCACGATCGGCGCCACGGTGCCGATGGACGCACCGGGCGACGTCGGCGAGATCAGCCTCGAGTTCGAGCTCGACAGAGTGACGCTCGCCCTGAACGACTCCGAAGACGCCTCGATCGACTTCCGCTTCTTCCCCGCTTCGTGGGGCTTCGACGCCTACTACGCGGCGAGCGAGGGCACGTTCGAGCTCCTCATCGACGAGGTGGAGCAGATCGACGCGACGACGCTGCGCATCCGCGGCTCCTTCAGCGGCACGCTCTCGTTCCAGAACTCGTACCAGGTCGCGTACAACCCCGACGACACGATGAGCGTCTCGGGCACCTTCGACATCGAGCAGGTGGGGGGCTCGAGCGCCCTCGAACTGGTGCTCGGCGACTGACGGTTCCCCGGCGGCGACGTTGACAGCCAGGCATATATCATATATTCTCCAGCCATCTTGACATCGGAGTGCTGCCGGCGGCGCCGCTCGCGGACCGCTCACATGGCACCCCCAGCAGAGACCGTCCACCGTCGTCTGGACCTGCGCCTCGGCAGGTCACGGGAACACTGGAGGTTCCGCATGAAGAAGCTCACCGCCCTGCTCCTCGCCCTCGTCCTCGCGCTCGCGTCGCTCGGCCTCGCGCAAGGCGACGCCGTCGAGCGCTTCCCCGAGCGCCTCAACACCGTCGTCGTCCCCTGGGGCGCAGGCGGTCGCACCGACCTGGCGATCCGCGTCTGGGCGCCTTACCTCGAGCAGGAACTCGGCGTCCCCGTCGTCGTGGCCAACAACCCGGGCGGCGGCGGCGTCGTCGGCGCGCGTTCGGTCGCCCGCGCGGGCGCGGACGGCCACAGCCAAGGCGTGTTCTCCATCTCGCTCATCCTCGCGCAGTGGACGAAGATCCCGCCGTTCGAGCTCGACGCCTACATCCCCGTCGCGCTGCCCTACTCCTCGCCGTTCGTGCTCACGGTCCGCGCCAACTCGCCCTACGAGACGCTGCAGGACTTCGTCGATGCCTACCAGGAGCAGCGCGTCCGCTTCGGCAACTCCGGGACCGGCACGAGCGTGCACATCGCCGCGGCGGCCTTCGCGAACCAGGTCGGCATCAACGCGCAGTACGTGCCCTACGAGGGCGACGCCGGCGCGGTCTCGGCGCTCCTGCGCGACGAGGTCCAGGCCGCGATGGTCCCCATGATCTCGGTCGTCCAGCAGATCGACGCGGGCGAGCTCCGCGCGCTGGCCGTCTCGCTCACCGAGCGCGACGAGTACCACGAGGGTGTGCCCACCTTCGTCGAACAGGGCGTCGACTTCGTGCTCGGTGACATGGGCGGCGGCATCTACGTGCCGCAGGGCACCCCCGCCGGCATCGTCGAGAAGCTCGAGGCCGCCTACGCCGCGACCTTCGCGAGGCCCGAGGTCGTCAGCGGCCTCGGCAACCTCGCCATCGGCGTGGACTTCATGGGCTCCGAGGAGTTCCGCGCCCTGATCGACGCCTGGAACCCGATCCTCGAGGAGCTCACGCACGAGCTCGGCCTCTCGCTGCAGTAACGGGTCCGGCTCCCGGCGCCACCGCGCCGGGAGCCTCCACGCCATGACGGACGCCCCCACCCGCTGGAAGAACGCCAACACCGCCCTGGCCGTGGTGGGGCTGCTCGTCAGCGTCACCATCTTCGTCGTCACGCGCACCTATCCGTACGCCCCGCTCGAGATCGGCGGCTCGCCGGGCTTCTACCCCCGGGTGCTCGCGGTGTTCTTGGCCCTGCTGTCGATCGCCGTGTTCGTCGAGGGCTGGATCCGCCGCGTCCGCGTCGCCTTCCCGCGAGGGGCGAACCTCGTTCGCCTCCTGGGCCTGATGGGCCTGCTGACGCTGACGCCGCTGATGTTCGAGTGGCTCGGCTTCCGGATCATGGGCATCATCGTGGCGCTCGGTACCATGCTGCTCCTCAGCGACTGGCGCCGCCTCGACGCGCGCACGCTCGTCGTGATCGCGCTGACCGCCGTCGCCGCCACGTTCGCGCTCTACTTCATCTTCGAGTCCATCGCCCGCGTCCCCCTCCCGAGAGGCAGGATCTTCTAGGTCCGCATGGAGTACCTCGGCTCGCTCTTCGACCTGTACGGCGCCGGCGTGGGGTTCGTGACCTCCCCGCGGGCGCTGATGCTGATCTTCTTCGGCACCGTCATCGGGATCGTGTTCGGCTGCATGCCGGGCCTCTCCTCCACGATGGCGCTCGCGCTCTTCACCCCGCTCACGTTCGCCTTCACGCCCTCCGAGGGCATCGTCTTCCTGATCGCGATCTACGTCTCGTCGGTGTACGCCGGCGCCATCGCCGCCATCCTCGTGAACATCCCGGGCACGCCCTCGGCGATCGCCACCGGCCTCGACGGCTACCCGATGGCGCAGCGCGGTGAGGCCGGGAGAGCGCTCGGCCTCGCCACGATCGCGTCGTTCCTGGGCGGCATGGTCGGCGTCACGGTGCTGATGCTGTTCTCCCCCGTCCTCGCGCAGGTGGCCCGCAACTTCGGCTCCTGGGAGTACGCGATGCTCGCCCTGCTCGGGCTGACGCTCATCTCCTACGTGAGCCCCGGGTCGATCGTGAAGGGCCTCATCGGCGGCACGATCGGGCTGATGCTGGCGTCGGTCGGCGAGGAGGTCATCTTCGCGTACCCGCGCTTCACCGGCGGGATCGCCGAGCTCGGCGGCGGCCTGCACATGGTCGTGCTCATGATCGGCTTCTTCGGCTTCGCGGAGCTCTTCAGTCAGGTCGAGGCCGGCTACAAGGCCACCGTGCAGCAGAAGGTCGAGGGCATCCTCCAGAGCTTCCGCGAGGTCGGCTCGCACGGCGGCACCATCCTCAGGTCCTCGCTCCTCGGCACGCTCATCGGCATCCTGCCCGGTGCCGGCGGTTCCATCGCCAGCATCACCGCCTACGGCGTCGCCAAGCGGATCTCCCCGCGCAGCGAGGAGTTCGGCACCGGCAACCCCGAGGGCATCGTCGCGGGCGAGTCGTCCAACAACGCCAGCGTCGGCGGCGCGCTCGTGCCGATGCTCACCATGGGCATCCCGGGCGACCCGATGACCGCCGTGCTGATCGGCGCGCTCATGATCCACGGGCTCGCTCCCGGACCGGCGCTCTTCGTCCAGTACCCGGAGTTCGTCTCCGCCATCTTCCTCGGCTTCATCGTCGCCCTCGTCTTCATGCTGATCGTCGGCCTCGCGGCGGCGCGGCCGTTCGCGCGGCTGCTCTCCTTCCCGAGGCCGATCGTGCTC
>SKWV01000149.1 GCA_007128755.1 Trueperaceae bacterium | reverse complement strand
TGGACGACGCTGCGCACGATCACGTGGCCGCTGGTGCGCCCGGGGCTCGCGGCGGCGTTCCTGCTGTCGATGATCGAGTCGCTCGCGGACTTCGGCAACCCGCTCATCCTCGGCGGCAACCGCAACTTCCTGGCGACCGAGGTCTACCTCTCGCTCACGGGACGCTTCAACCCCAACGAAGCCGCGGCCTACGGCGTCGTCCTGTTGGCGCTCGTGCTCTTCGCCTTCTTCGTGCAGCGCTGGTGGCTGGGCGGCGGCTCCTTCGTCACCGTCACGGGCAAACCGACGAGCGGCGTGGTGATGCGGCTGCCGGTGGCGATCGAGTCGATCCTGACGGTGGTGCTGATCGTCTGGACGATCTTCGTGGCGTCGCTCTACATCTCGATCGTGGTGGGGTCGTTCGCGCAGCTCTGGGGCGTGAACTACACCTTCACGACGCGTCACTACCAGGACTTCATGCGGGCCGGCTGGCCGGTGTTCCTCTACACGGCCCGCGTCGCCGCCATCTCCGCGGTGCCGGCGATGCTGCTCGGCTTCCTGGTCGCGTACCTCGTCGTCAGGCACCGCTTCTGGGGGCGTCGCTTCGTGGAGTTCGGCTCCCTCCTCTCCTTCGCCACGCCCGGCACCGTGATGGGCGTCGCGTACATCTTCGCGTTCAACACCGGTCCCTGGCTGCTCACGGCGAGCGCGGCGATCATCATCCTGGCGCTCGTGTTCCGCAACATGCCCGTCGCGATCCGAGCGGCCGTGGCCGGCTTGGCCCAGATCGACCCCAGCCTCGAGGAGGCTTCGACCATGCTCCGCGCCCGGTCGCTCACCACGCTGCGGCGGGTGCTGTTCCCGCTGCTCGTGAACACGCTCGTGACGGGACTCATCTTCGCGTTCGTGAGCGCGATGACGGCCGTGAGCCAGGTCATCTTCCTGGTGAGCCCCGGCAATCAGCTCTCCACGGTCCTGCTGCTCGGGTGGGTCGAACAGGGACAGCTCGGCCGCGCCGCGGCGATGGGCACCGTCCTCATCATGTCGATGCTCTTCACGATCGTCGTGGTGCTGGCACTCGCGCGCCGCATCGGCATGCGCATGGTAGGGGTGGAAGGACGATGACGATGACATCCGCACCGAAGGTGATCGAGGGCATCGCACCGGCGACGGTCGAGGTCCGCGAGCTGCTCAAGCGATTCGGCAAGGACGTGGTCGCGGTCGACCACGTCGACCTCCACATCGACCGCGGCGAGCTCGTGACGCTGCTCGGGCCGTCGGGCTGCGGCAAGACGACGATGTTGCGCATGATCGCCGGCCTCGAGCGGCCGACGTCGGGGCAGATCATGCTCGACGACGACGACGTCACCCGCCTCCCCGCCTACCTGCGCGACGTCACCATGGTGTTCCAGAGCTACGCGCTCTTCCCGCACATGAACGTCTTCGAGAACGTCGCGTACGGCGTCCGCGTCGCCAAGCGTCCGAAGGAGGAGATCACCCAGCGCGTGCACGAGGCGCTGGCGATGGTCGGCCTCGAGGAGTACGTGGCGCGGCCCGTGACGGCGCTCTCGGGCGGGCAGCAGCAGCGGGTCGCGCTCGCGCGCGCGCTGATCATCAGGCCGCGCGTGCTGCTCTTCGACGAGCCGCTGTCGAACCTCGACGCCAAGCTGCGCAAGCGCGTGCGCGAGGAGATCCGCGAACTGCAGCAGCGCCTCGGGATCACCAGCGTCTACGTGACGCACGACCAGGAGGAGGCGCTCGCCATCAGCGACCGCGTCGTCGTCATGCGCGAGGGGGTGATCGAGCAGATCGGCACCCCGCACCAGCTCTACGTCGAGCCCGCCACGCGCTTCGTGGCCGACTTCATCGGCTCCGCCAACTTCCTGCCGGGGAGCTGGGACGGGACGCAGATCGACCTGCTCGGCTATCGCCGACCGCACGAGCAGGACTTCCCCAGCGGGCCCGTGACCGTCATGGTCAGGCCGGAGGCCGTCGAGTTCGCCCCGGCAGGGGAGCGGGGCCTGGAGGCGACGTTCATGAGCAGCTCGTACCTCGGGCCGATGACCGAGTTCGTCTTCGACGTGTCCGGCCAGGAGCTCTTCGCCACCATGACCGGCGGCGGACGCTCCGACGCGAAGCGTGGCGACACGGTGCAGCTGCGCCTCAAGGATGCCGGCGTGTCGCTGCTGCCCCCGACGTGAGGGTGCCGCCCCACGCCCTGCGCGGTAAGCTCGAGCGGTGACGCTCACGCTCGCCACCGCTCACCCCATCCGCGTGTTCGTGGTCGACATCGACGGATGCCTCGCCGCCATCGGGCACGTCGACTTCGATCTCCCAGCCCTCGACCGGATCGCGGCGCTCAACCGCGCGAGCGGCGACGACCCCACCGTACCGACGGTCTCGTTCGTCACCGGTCGACCGCACGGCTACATCGACGCCATGACGCAGGCGCTCGCCACCCGCGTGGCGGTGTCGTTCGAGAACGGCGCCGGACTCGCCACCCGGCACCCGTACCGCGCGTGGCTCGCCTCCGGTATCGAGGGGGCGCTCGACCACCTGCACCGGCTCGAGGCGCTCGTGAACGAGCGGCCGGAGATGTTCTTGCAGCCCGGCAAGGTGGCGTCGGCGTCCGTGTTCCCCATCGAAGCGACGTTCGACCCCGGACCGCTCATGGCGGATCTCCGCGCGATCATCGACGAACACGAGCTCGACCTGGTGCTCGACCCGTCGAACGAGTGCGTCAACGTGCTGCTACCGGGCGTCGACAAGGAGAGCGGGTTGTCGTGGCTCTGCGAGGAGCTCGGCGTCGCGCCGGGCGAGATGGCGGGCATCGGCGACAGCGCCGGCGACATCGGCTGGTTGCGGCGCTGCGGCGTGAGCTTCGCACCGGGCAACGCCTCGGCCGAGGTTCGAGACGCGGTGACCCACGCGCTCGACGACGACGACGTGGCGGCGACGTTGACGGCCTACGAGGCACTGGTGCGGGCGAACCGGGCGCTGGGGTAGAGCGCCCGTCTCGGGATCCCTCGCGCCCTCGGCGAGATCTAGAAGATGACGCCCGCGTACAACGCCACGTTGCTGTAGGCCGTGCACTCGCCGGTCCGGACGATGGCCTTGGCGCCCTGCGCGAGGCGCTGGAAGTCGGCGTGCGGCACGTTCCGCAGCACGATCTCCTCCGGCCACAGTCGGAGGAAGTCGGCGTGCATGCTCGGCGAGACGCTCGCCAGTTCCGTGTCGATGACGGCCTCCTCGACGTGGAGCTCGCCGAGCACGGTGCCCAGCGTCTCGAGGAACGTCGGCACGCCCGGCCGGAGCGCGAGGTCGACGACGCTCACGCCCCTCGGGATGGGCAGCCCCGCGTCGCCGATCACCAGCAGGTCCCGGTGTCCCATGCCGGCGATCACGCGCGAGAGCTCGGCGTGCAACAGGCCAGTCTTCTTCATGCGCCCTCCCTCGCGCGGCATGGGCGGAGTGCGCGGGCGGGCACGGCACGACCGGCCCGCCCGCGCACGTGGATCACCAGTCGCACGCCTCTTCGGTGACGAGCTCGAGCTCGACCGCGATGTTCTCGGTCTGCATCGGGGCGCCCGCGGCGACGATGCCCGCGGCGGCCTCGACCGACTGTGCTCCGAGCTGGTAGGGGAGCTGCGCGACGGTCGCGGCCATGCGGCAGTCCTCGACCGCGGCGACGGCGTCGTCGGTCGCGTCGAAGCCGACCACGATGATGTCGCGACCCATGGCCTCGACCGCCTGGAGCGCGCCGAGCGCCATCTCGTCGTTGTGCGCGAACACCGCCGCGATGTCGGGCTGGGCTGTGAGGATGTTCTCCATCACGGTGAGGCCCTCGGCGCGGTTGAAGTTCGCGGTCTGGCGCGCGACGATCTCGACGCCCGGGCACTGCTCGCGCATGAAGGTGTTGAAGCCTTCACCGCGCTCGCGGGTGGCGGACACGCCCGGGATCCCCTCGAGCTCGACGACCGGGCCGCTGCCGTCCAGCAGGCCGCAGATGAACTCGGCGGCCGCCGATCCACCGGCGACGTTGTCGGAGGCGATGAAGTAGGCGAGGCCCTCGGTGTTGACGCCGCGGTCGACGGCGATGACGGGGATGCCCGCGGCCATGGCGGCGGCGACGGCGGGCACGACGGCGTCGGAGTCGGTGGGGTTGACGATCAGCACGTCGATGCCGCGCTGCACGAGGTCCTCGATGTCGCTGATCTGCGTGCTGACGCTGTCGCGCGCGTCGGTGACGAGGAGCTCCATGCCGAGGTCGTCCGCCATGGCCTGCGCGCCGTCGCGCAGCGTCACGAAGAACGGGTTGTCGAGCGTGGAGACGGAGAGCCCGATGGTCTGGGCGATCGCGCTGGAGCCCAGTAGCAGTGCGAACGCAACGGCGATGATACGCATGTTCTCCTCCTGATGATCGGTGCGGTCAGGTCCTGCGGGTGGCGACGAGTCGTTCGATGAGGAGCGCGCCCAGGATCACACCTCCCTTGACGATCTGCTGGTAGAAGGACGGGACGTTGAGCAGGTTCATCCCGTTGTTGATGACGCCGATGATCAACGCGCCGATGAGCGTGCCGAAGACGCCGCCCCGCCCCCCGAACAGCGAGGTCCCGCCGACGACGACGGCGGCGATGGCGTCGAGCTCGAACATGACGCCGGCGGAGGGCTGGGCGGAGTTGAGGCGGCCGGTGAGCACCATGGAGGCGAGGGCGGCCGCCATGCCGGAGTAGGCGAACGTGAACAGGATCACGCGGCGCACGGGGATGCCGGAGAGCCGCGCGGCCTCCTCGTTGCCGCCGATCGCGTACACCGCACGCCCCAGGGCCGTGTAGCGCAGGATCACGTGCGTCAGGATCAGGAAGCCGAGCATGATCCACACGGGGATCGGGAGCCCCAGGAAGTCGCCGTACCCGATGGTGCGGAACAGGGGTGGCAGGCCGCTGATCGGCCGCCCGTCGGTGAACGCCAGCGCCGCGCCACGGAAGATCGTCAAGCCCGCGAGCGTGACGATGAAGGGCGCGATCCCGGCGTACGCCACGAAGGCGCCGTTGAAGGTGCCCAGCGCCGTCCCGAGCGCCAGCGCCGCGAGGATCGCGAAGCCGGCGGGGAGCCCGCCGACGGCGAGCCCGGCACCGACGACGCCGGTCAGGGCCAGCAGCGACCCGACCGAGAGATCGATGCCCCGGCCGATGATCACGACCGTCATGCCGGCGGCGATGATCGCGTTGATCGAGATCTGGCGGAGCACGTTGATGATGTTCGAGGTCGTGAGGAAGCGGTCGGACAGCGTCGAGAGCACGATCACCAGCGCCACGAGCGCCATGACGAGGCCGAACCGAGCGACGATCTCACGCCAGTTGACGCGCGCCAGTGACATGGGCGACGACCTCCTCGTACGCGAAGGGGGGCAAGAGTTCGGCGGTGACGCGACCGCCACGGAACACGAGGATCCGGTCGGAGAGCCGGAGCAGCTCCTCCGAGTCGCTCGACGAGAGCACGAGTCCCAACCCGCGCTGCGAGAGGTCGTCGATGACGTCGTAGAGCTCGGCGCGCGCGCCGACGTCGACGCCGCGCGTCGGCTCGTCGAGGAGCAGCACCTCCGGCTCCGTCGCGAGCGCCTTGGCGATGACCACCTTCTGCTGGTTGCCGCCCGAGAGCTCCCGGACGCTCTTGCGCGGGTCGGGTGGGCGCAGCGCCAGGCGGTCGATCCAGCGTCTCGTCTGCTCGCGCTCGCGCTTCCGGTCCATGAACCCGAAGCGCTGCAGGCGCGAGAGCGTCGCGAGGGAGACGTTCTCCTCGACCGACAGCTCCACCACGAGTCCTTGCGTCTTCCGGTCGCTGGGGACGAGCACGATGCCCCGACGGATCGCCTCACGCGGCCCGCGAACGCTCTCGCCCGCCCAGCGCGCGCTGCCCCCCAACCCGAACAGCGTGGGCAGGATCCGCTCCCGGCCGGAGCCGATCACGCCGGCGAGCCCGACGATCTCGCCGGCTCGCAGCGAGATCGACATCGACGCGAGTCCGGGTCCCGACGCCTCGAACGTCCCGAGCGTGCGCTCGGTGGTTCGCGGGGTGCGCTCGTGGTGGCGGACGCTCTTGCCGACCATGAGCTGCACGATCTCGTCGGCGGAGGTGTCGGCCACCGTTCGGGTTCCCACGCGCTCGCCGTCGCGCAAGACGGTGACGCGGTCCGCGATGCGGAACACCTCCTCGAGGCGGTGGCTGATGTACACGACGGCGACGCCGCCCTGCTTGACCTTGTCGATGATGGCGAACAGGCGGTCGCTCTCGGTCGCCGACAGCGCCGCGGTCGGCTCGTCGAGCACGAGGATCCGGCCCTCGCGCGCCAGGGCGCGGGCGATCTCCACGAGCTGCTTCTCGCCGATGCTGAGCCGCGCGACCTCGGTGCCCGGGTCGACCTCGAGCTCGACGCGGGTGAGGAGCCTCCTGGCGCGCTCGAAGAGGGCGCCGTAGCCGACGACCTTCGGGAGCTTGCCCAGGAACAGGTTCTCGGCGACGGAGAGGCTCGGCACCAGCGCGAGCTCCTGGTACACCATGACGACGCCGTGGGCTTGCGCTTCGTTCACGCTCCCGAAACGGACCACGGAGCCGGCGAGCGTCATGGTGCCGCTGTCGGCCCGTTGCACCCCCGCCAGCACCTTCATGAGGGTGGACTTGCCGGCGCCGTTCTCACCCACGAGGGCGTGGACCTCACCGGCCTCCAGGTCGAAGTCGACGTCGGCGAGGGCGGAGACCTGACCGAAGCGCTTGTGGATGCCGGTCATGTCGAGTAATGCCATGGACCGTGCTCCCGGGAGCGCACTGGTCGGCAGGTCGGGGCCACCGCGCGCTGCGTCACGCCTCACCGGGATCCGCCGCCGACCTCGCGATCCCCGCGGAACCGATGACATCCAGCGTAGAGCGTCGGCTGCCGCTCCCACGGGACAATCGTCAGGGCGCCCGGCCTGCGGCCGCCTACGGGGCGCTCGGGCGCGGCCGCACGCCGACGGGCTCAGGTCGCGACCGGCACGACCTCGCCCGTGCTCAGGAAGACGAGGAGTCCGCGTCGCGCGCCGAGGATGCGCCCGTAGTGCCGCAGCTGCCGTTCGTAGGCGTGGGCGTGCTCGGGGAGCGGCCTGGCGTCGCTCTTCCAGTCCACGACCAGGTCGACCGAACCGTCGTCGGCGAACGCCACGGCGTCGGCGATGCCGGTGGTGACGATCGCCTGCTCGCCGCGCGCGGCCCGCCCGGGGTCGGCGTCGTCGTCGACCGCCGCTTCGAGCGCGTAGACGGGTACCTCCGGCACCAAGCGGGCGCGGTGCGCGGCCACCTCGGGTACGGCGAGGCCGCGGCGGACGTCCGCGGCGAGCGACGTGGCGGAGAGGCGGGCTGCCCCCTCGTCGGTCTCGTCGAAGCCGAGCCGCTGCACGAACTCGGCCGCGCGTGACGCCAGCGCGGGCGCGTCGTCCGTCAGCTCGCCGCTGAGGACCTCCTGCATGAGCGCGTGCAGCACCCGCCC
>SKWV01000184.1 GCA_007128755.1 Trueperaceae bacterium | reverse complement strand
GGGTCGCCGAGCAGGTCGTCGGCCGGGCGCTCCAGCAGCGGGCCGACCACCTCGAGGTAGCGCTCGGAGTGGGCCGTCCAGGCGAAGTGCTCGCGGACGCCGTCGACGCCGTTGCGTGAGTAGCGTTCCCACACCTCGCGGTCGACGAGGATGTCCTTGAGCGCCTGCTGCATGCGCTCCGAGGAGCGCGCGTCGATGAGGATGCCGCTCTGGCAGGCTCCGATGATGTCCTGGGGGCCGCCGTGGTCGGTGGAGACCACCGGCAGGCCCGAGGACGACGCCTCGATCAGCGTGATGCCGAAGTTCTCCGTCAGCGCCGGGTTGATGAACACGCCGCCGCTCGCCGCCGCCAGGCGATAGAGGACCGGCACGTCGGTCTCGGGGTCGTGCTTCTTGGGGAGCGCGAGCTTGCCGTAGAGGTCGTAGCGGTCCATCAACAGCAGCAGCTCGGTGAGCACCTCGCGCTCGTTGTCGCTCATGTCGCGGATGTCGCGCCGCACGCCCGCGAACACCGCCAGGTTGGCGATCGACTGCAGCTCCTTGTCCTCGCCGTAGGCGGTGATGAGCCCCTCGATGTTCTTGCGGCGATCCGGGCGGCTCACCGCCAGGATGAGCGGCTTCTCGGGCTGGTTGAGGAAGCGGCTGATCTCGTGCTTCATGTGGACGCGCGCCCGCCGGACGCTCTCTCCGGGATCGAAGGCCTCCTCGAGGTCGTAGTAGTAGGGGTAGAAGCGATCGACGTCGATGCCGGGGGGGAGCACCTCGAAGTTCGCCGCCGCGGCCGCCTCGTAGCGCTCGTACCCGCGGCCCATCTCGTGCCGCGTGCTGGCGATCACCACGTCGGCACTCTCGACCAGCGACTCCTCGACGGCGATGCGGTGGTGGATGTGGTAGCGCTCGTCGATCTCCTCCTCGCTCAGGCCGCTGCCGGTCAGGACCTCGAGCTTGGTGCGGCCCAAGGAGTGGCCGGTGAACACGAGCGGCACGCCCAGGTAGCCGGCGAGCTCCTTCGCCACGTAGCCGGCGTCGGCGTAGTGGCCGTGCACCAGGTCCGGCTGGCGCCCCTGCGCGCGGTTGAAGCGGAGCACCTCGGTGACGAAGGCGTCGAGGTGCGGCCACAGCAGCTCCTTGCGCCGGTAGCGGCTGCCGCCGCAGCGCAGCCGCACGATGCGGGCGTGGGGGCTGAGCTCCTCGATCTCCTGGTCGTAGTCGTCCGAGACCCGGGGGTCGTCGACGCGGCGGGTGAAGAGGTCGACGCGCTCGACGTCGCTCTGCTCGCCGAGCGCCCGCGCGAGCTCGACCACGTACTTGGTCTGGCCGCCGGTATCGGCGTCGCGACCGAGTTCCAAGTCGCCGCCGCGGATCAGCCCGTGGATGCTGAACATCTGGACGTACACGCCGGCCTCCGAGCGCTGCTCGGCGGCGGGTTCCTCGTCGCTGGTGGTGGTTGTTCTCATCGAATGCCACCTCCTCGTGGTCCGACAGTAGCGCGATGGGGCACGGAGGGTGGTCGCGCTAGCGGCACCAGGCCCGTTCGGTCGGCGCTCGCGTCGCGCGGGACGCCGTGACCGCGGCCCTCGTGCTAGCGTACCCGCCGGAGGGTTTCCGGATGGCCTTGGTACGCAAACCGCCCGCCGTGCTCGCGCTCGAAGACGGCACCGTCTACTTCGGGTACGCCTTCGGTGGCGCCGGCGAGACGGTCGGTGAGATCGTGTTCAACACCTCGATGACCGGGTACCAGGAGATCCTGACCGACCCCTCCTACCACGGGCAGATCGTGATGATGACCTACCCCCACATCGGCAACTACGGGATCTCGGTCTACGACATGGAGTCGAACCGCCCCTTCGCGAGGGGGTTCATCGTCCGTGAGTTCAGCCGGGTGTCGTCGAACCACCGCGCCAACCAGGACCTGCAGTCCTTCATGGAGCAGCACGGGATCGTCGGCATCGAGGGGATCGACACCCGCGCGCTGACCCGGCGCTTGCGCACGGGCGGCGTCGTGAAGGGCGTCATCCGGCACGGCGACGCCGACGACGCGCTCGAGGCGCTCCTGGTCGCGCGCGCCAAGGACCACGCCGACATCGACGGCCGAGACATGACGCCCGAGGTCACGACGCCGCTGCCGTACGCGCGCCCGACCTTCCAGGAGAACCCGCGCGTCGTCGTCATCGACTTCGGCATCAAGCACTCGATCGTCTACAAACTGGAGCAGGCGGGCGCCGAGGTGATCGTGGTGCCGGCGCGCACCACACCGGCGCAGATCATGGCGCTCGACCCCTACGGCCTGGTGCTGTCGAACGGGCCCGGCGACCCAGGCGGCCCGACGTACGCGCACGACACCGTCTGGCAGCTCCTCGGCCTGCTGCCGACGTACGGCATCTGCATGGGGCACCAGCTCCTCGGCCTGGCGGTGGGCGGCACGACGTACAAGCTCAAGCACGGCCACCACGGCGCGAACACCCCGGTGAAGAACGTCATCACGGGCGAGGTCGAGATCACCAGCCAGAACCACAACTACGCCGTCGACATCGAGTCGATCCCGGGCCGGCAGTTCATGCCGACGCACGTGAACCTCAACGACGGCACGCTCGAGGGCATGGCGCACCAGCGCTACCCGGTGTTCAGCGTCCAGTACCACCCCGAGGCCAGCCCCGGGCCGCACGACGCCAACTACCTGTTCCGCCGCTTCATCGAGGAGGTCAACGCCTTCGAGGGGGCCACGGCGGTGCCGGCGCTGCAGCGCGCCGCCCGCTAGGCGGCGAGGCGCGACCGCGCGCACCCCTAGCGGTGCGCGGTGTCGAGCCAGATCGTGACGGGGCCGTCGTTCACGGACGACACCGCCATGGCGGCGCCGAACACGCCGCACGCGACCTCGAGGCCGGCCGCGCGCAGCCGCTCGGCCACGGCGTCGACCAGCGGGCGCGCGCGTTCCGGGGGCGCCGCCGCGACGAACGAGGGCCGGTTGCCCTTGCGCAGGTCCGCGTAGAGCGTGAACTGACTCACGAGCAGGACGCTCCCGCCCACGTCGCGCACCGAGCGGTTCATGCGGCCGTGCTCGTCGGCGAAGATGCGCAGCGCCGCGAGCTTGTCGGCGAGGGCGCGCGCCTCCTCCTCGCCGTCGTCGTGGGTGACGCCGAGCAGGACGAGCAGGCCGCCGTCGATCGCGCCCACGACGTCGCTGCCCACCCGCACCTCGGCGCGCGCCACCCGCTGCGCCAGGGCGCGCACTCAGCCGCCTCGGGTCACGGCGGCGCGCTCAGAACAGCACCGTCTGCTCGGCCGTGTCGATGACGAGCGGGCCCGTCTTCGCGCCCAGCGCGACGAGCGCCGCCTTGAGCGTCAGCATGTCCTGCCAGGTGTCCCACTTCGGGCTGCCGCGCTCCCGGCCGGGGTTCCGGAGGAGGTAGGCGGGGTGGTAGAGCGGGAAGACGCGCAGGCCCTGCCACGCATGCCAGCGTCCGCGCGTGCGCGTGATGCCCTCCTTGGTGCCGAGGAACCACTGCGTCGGCGTGTTGCCCAAGGTGGCGATGATCTGCGGCCTCACGATGAGGATCTGCTCGCGGAGCACGGGCAGGCTCGCGCTGATCTCGTCCGGCTTGGGCGCCCGGTTGCCGGGCGGCCGGAACTTGACCATGTTGGTGATGTAGACATCGGCCCGGTCGATCTCGACGCTGGCGAGGATGCGGTCGAGCAGCTGGCCAGCGCGGCCGACGAACGGGCGCCCGGACAGGTCCTCGTCCTCACCGGGGGCCTCGCCCACGATCATGAGGTCGGCGTCGGGGTCCCCCTCGCCGAACACGAGCGAGTCGGAGAGTTCGTGCAGCCCCTCGGGTTTCGAGGCCGCGGCGCGTTCGAGGTCGGCTAACGTCACCGCCCGAACGTACCATGCGCCGCCATGCCCGAGCCGCTCCGTCCGGAGCCTCGCAACGCGTGCTGGACGCCCTACCCGGGAGGCGCCTGGCCTTCGCTGGCGCCGGCGGACGGCGCGCCGACGCCGGTGCCCGAGGGTCGACGCTGGCTGCGAACCTCGCGCCGCACCTTGGGCTCGAGGCCGATCATCAGGAAGAAGTTCTCGAGCGCGTTCTCGCGCCCCTTGATCTCGGTGTGCTCGCGGTCTTCGCTGCCGGTGACGAACGGGAGGTCCCGGTAGAGGCGCAGGGCCTCGCCCACCACCTCGGCGGGCGGGTGGGTCTCGGCGAACTCGGACAGCGTGGCGTAGATGGACCTGCGGGCTTCGGCGTGGCGGAGGAAGGCTTCCGGGTCTTCGGTCTCGGGCGATCGCAGCACGTCTTGCTTGGCGATCCGACGGTAGTGCTTCAACCCGCGGATGATCTCGTCCGAGCTCAGAACCACCTTCACGTCCATGTGCGCTCCCTTCCGGGGTCGAGGCGGGCCGCGCGTATCGACGAGCCCACCCTCGCCGTCTCCGGATACCACAGTCTAGCCCTTCCGCCTCCGGGATGGGGGGACCAGGCGTCGTTGACGGGCGCCGTCGCGCGGTGTGGCGCGCACCGCCCGGACGAGCCGTCGGGGCGCGGCTCGGCGGCAAGGCGGCTAGAGTGAGGCATGCCCTCCACCGAACGCAGCCGATCGACGCATGGCGACGACGGGCGAACGTGGCCGATCGCGCGCCTGCGGGAGCGCTTCCCGGCCCTGCGCGCCGGCGACACCGTCTACCTCGACAACGCGGCCGGCGCGCAGGTTCCACGCGGCGTGATCGACGCCGTCACCGACGCGATGACGACGATGCAGGTCAACAAGGGTGGCGCCTACGCGGCCAGCGTGCGTGTGACCGAAGCCAAGGAGCGCGTGCGTGGGCGCGTGGCGCGGTTCCTCGGGGCGCCCTCCGACGGCGTCGTGGCCTTCGGTCCCAACGCCACCACGTTGCTCACGCTCCTCGCCGACGCGTTCGGCCGCGCCGCGCGGCCGGGCGACGAGATCGTCGTCACCGGGCTCGATCATCACGCCAACCTCGACCCCTGGCGTGCCCTCGCAGGGCGCGGGGTGGTGCTGCGGACCTGGCTCCCGCGCGCCCCGCACATGACGCTCCACCCCGACGACCTCGCGCCGCTGCTGGGACCGCGGACGCGGCTGCTGACGATGACCGGCGCCTCGAACCTGCTCGGGACACTGCCCGACGTGGCCGCCGCGAGCGCGCTGGCGCACGCCGCGGGCGCCCTCGTGCTCGTCGACGCGGTGCACCTCGCCGCGCACGCGCGGCCCGACGTCGGTGAGCTCGGCGCCGACGCGCTGGTCTTCAGCCCCTACAAGACGTTCGGGCCGCACCTCGGCGTGCTCTACCTCGGCCCGCGCGCCCGCGACGCCTGGCCGGCACCGGCGCTGTCGTTCGTCGACGCGCGCTCGAGCAGCGCGTGGGAGCCCGGCACGCAGTCGCACGAGGCGATCCACGGCTTCGGCGCCGTGTTCGACCACCTCGACTGGCTCGCGCAGGAGATCGGCCTGGTTGAACGCGACGACGGCCGACGCTGGGGTGGCGTGCTGGCGGCCGGCGCCCGCCACGAGGCCACGCTCACGGAGGCGCTGCTCGAGGGGCTCGACGCGCTCGGCGCGGAGCGCTACGGCCTCCCCGCGGCGCGCGGCCGGACCTCGACGGTGGCCTTCAACATGCCCGGACGGCGCGCGCACGAGGTCGCCGAGCACGCCGCCCGACACGGCGTGGCCGTCGCGGCGGGGCACGCGTACGCGTACGACCTCGCGATGACGCACCTCGGCCTGGCGGAACGCGGCGGAGCCGTACGCGCGAGCGCCGTGCACTACAGTGACGACGCCGACGTGGCGGCGCTGCTCGCGGCGCTCGCCCGGCTGTAGCAGCCCGTGGCGCCTCCGGCAGGCGCGAGCGGTCGAGCACGAGCCGCCCGCCCGGATGCGACGCGGCATCGATCCCCCCGTGAACGGGCGGGCGCACACGAAGGAGAGGGACACCATGCGAACGATGAGACTCGGCACGAGTGACCTCGAAGTCCCGGTCGTCGCCGTGGGGTGCATGCGCCTCGATGCACTCGACCCACGCGAAGCGGAGCGCTTCGTGCACGCGGCGCTCGAGGAGGGAGCCTGCTTCTTCGACCACGCCGACATCTATGGCGGCGGCGCGTGCGAGGAGGTCTTCGCCGAGGCGGTCGGCATGAACGACCGCGTGCGCGAAGGGTTGATCCTGCAATCGAAGTGCGGCATCCGCCCCGGCGCCGGCATGTACGACTTCTCGCGCGAGCACATCCTGGCCTCCGTCGACGGCATCCTGCGGCGCCTGCGCACCGAGTACCTCGACGTGCTGCTCTTGCACCGCCCGGACCCCCTGATGGAAGGCGACGAGGTGGCGGCGGCCTTCGACACGCTCGAGCGCGAGGGGAAGGTGCGGCACTTCGGCGTCTCGAACCACCACCCACGCCAGATCGACCTCTTGCAGCGCTCCGTGCGCCAGCCGCTCGTCGCGAACCAGCTCCAGCTGAGCCTCACGCACGCGACCATGATCACGAGCGGCGTGCACGTGAACACGCGGCGAGACGCCGCGATCGACCGCGACGGCTACGTCCTGGACTACTGCCGCGCGAACGACATCACCATCCAGCCGTGGTCGCCCGTCCAGGACGAGACGACTGGCGGGACGTTCCTCGGCAGCGACGCCTTCCCCGAGCTCAACGCCGCGCTCGACGAGACGGCCGACCGCCATGGCGTGTCGCCGACGACGATCGCCATCGCCTGGTTGCTGCGGCACCCGGCGCGCATGCAGCCCGTGGTCGGCACCACGAAGGCGGAGCGGCTGCGGGAGTGCGCTCGGGCGAGCGACGTGGAGCTGACGCGCGAGGAGTGGTACGCGCTGTACCGGTCGGCGGGTCACACGTTGCCGTAGCTTCCGCAGGAGCCTCGACCGGGCGCCCAGCGATGCTGCCGCGAGGCACGGATCACGAGGGCGCGGCGAGCAGCTCCTCGGCGTGCGCCCGGGCGGTGGGACCGTCGTCGCCGGCGAGCATGCGCGCCAGTTCACGGACGCGCGCCTCGCCCGCCACGGGCGTGACGCGCGTGCGCGTCCGCCCCCCCTCGGTGGCCTTGTCGACCACCAGGTGGTGGTCGGCGAAGGCGGCGATCTGCGCCAGGTGCGTCACCACCAGGACCTGGCGGCCGGCGGCGAGGCGATGGAGGAGGCGGCCCACGGCCCTGCCCGTGCGGCCGCCGACACCGGCGTCGACCTCGTCGAACGCCAGCACGGGCCGCTCCGAGCCGGCGACGGCGTGCAGCGCGAGCATCACGCGCGAGAGCTCACCGCCCGAGGCGATGGCGGAGAGCGGGCCGTCGCCCTCGCCGGGGTTCGCGCTGAACCGGAACTCGACGCGCTCCAGACCGTGGGAGCCGGGGCGTTCGAGCGGCTCCAGCGACACGGCGAAGGTGGCGTGCGGCAGCTGGTAGAGGCGCCGCTCCTCGCCGTTGGTGAAGGAGGCGATCACGAAGCCCTGCTCGTCGATCCGCACCCCGTTGAGCTCGCCCACCTCGGCCCCGTTCTGCAGCACGAAGGC
>SKWV01000249.1 GCA_007128755.1 Trueperaceae bacterium | reverse complement strand
GCCGCGACGATCGAGAACGCCAGCAGCGTGAGCCCGGCGAGGATCATGGCTTGTCCGACCGTGAGCGGCGTCCTGAGCGCCAGGCCCTGATGGAAGACGTCCCACGGGCCCAGGCCGACGTTCGCCCGCAGCATCATCGAGATGCTCACGCCGAAGAGCAGCAGCCCGGCGTTGAGCTGCGCGAGGCGGAGCATCAGCACGCGCCAGGACGAGGGACGGCGAAGGAGGCGGCTCACGCCGGCGAGCCTACCGCGGCGCGCTGGCGAAGCACGGCGTCCGGGAGCACGCCGAGGGCGTTCTCGGGGCGCGCTCTGCCCCGTTTCCATGAGGTGTGATAGGGCAACTTATCACACCTCATGAGCGTTTCCGGCTCGATTCATGCGCCGGCGACCTTCGCGGATGCCTCGATGGAGCCCCAGACTCAGGGCTCGGTCGCCTCGGGCAGCAGCGACGCCACGAAGGCGTCCGCCTCGCACTCGGTCAAGGGTCTGCCGAGCAAGAACCCCTGGAGGCGGTCGCAGCCGAGGCCGAGCGCCTGACGCCGCTGCGCCTCGGTCTCGATGCCCGAGACGACGACGGTGAACTCGAGTGCCTGCGCCAGCGACACGAGCGCCTCGAGGACCCGCTCCGGGCTCCTGTCGGCGACGACGTCGCGCGCCACCTGCTGGTCGATCTTGATGGCGTCGAGCGGCAGACGCATGACGTGGTCGATCGACGACCCCGGCGTGCCGAACTCGTCCATCGTCAGACGCACGCCCAAGCGTGCGAGCTCCGCCATCTGCGCGCACGCGAGGTCGACGTCGTGGCCCCCGATGCGCGCCGTGAGCTCGAGCTCCAGCTGCCGTGGGTCGAGTCCATGGCGGCGCAAGGCGTCGGCGATCATCGGGACGAAGTCCTGCCGGTCGAGCTGGACCAGGGAGACGTTCGCCGCGACGCGCACGCTCGCACCGGCCGCGTGCGACCACTGCGCGGCTCGTCCGCAGCTCTGGTCGATCACCCACTCGCAGATCTCCACGATCACACCGTTGTCCTCGGCGATCGGCACGAACCGCTCGGGCGGGACGTCTCCGAGAACCGGGTTCGTCCAGCGCAGCAGGGCCTCGAACGATACCGGGCGTCCCGTCACCGCGTCGAACTGAGGCTGATACTCGAGCCGCAGCTCGCCACGTTCGAGCGCGCCATCGAGTTGCGCCGCGATCTGCATCCGCTGGTGGGCCTCCGCGTTCATCTCGGGCGCGAAGAAGCGGGCATCGTTCTTCCCGCTCTGCTTGGCGCGGTACATCGCGACGTCGGCGTGCCGCAGGAGCGTGCTCGCCCCATCGGCGTCGTCCGGGTACACGCTCACACCCAAGGACGCCGTGACGCGCACGCGTTGGGCGCCCAGGTCGTAGGCCGCGCCGGCGTGGCGGAGGAGCTTGCGAGCGAGCGCCATGGCGTCCTCGGGTCGCTCCAGCTCCGGCACGAGCACCACGAACTCGTCCCCACCCAGTCGTGCGACCGTGTCGCTGCTCCGCACCACGCTCGTGAGGCGGCGCGCGATCTCCTTGAGCAGCTCGTCACCAGCTTCGTGCCCGAGCGTGTCGTTGATGCGCTTGAACCCGTCGAGGTCGACGAAGAAGACCGCCAGCAGGCGCCCGTGGCGTTCGGCGGCCGCCAACGCGCGCTCGAGCCGGTCCGTGAACAGCAGCCGGTTCGGCAGGCCGGTCAAGGCGTCGTGGCGCACGAGGTGCGCGAGCTCGGCGCGGCTCGCCTTCAGCTCCGCAGCGTGGCGGCGCGCCTCTTCCTCGAAGCGCTTCTGGTCATCGATGTCGGTGCAGGTGCCCGACCACTGCACGACACGTCCCGACTCGTCGAGGACGGTGTTCGCGCGAACGAGGAACCAGCGGTACACCCCCGTCGACCGTGCGAACAGTCGGTACTCGATCTCGTACGGCTCGCCCAGGCGCCAGGCACGATCCCAGCGCGCGAGGGTGCGCTCTTCGTCGCCGGGGTGGAGCGCCTGCCGGAACGCGAAGCCGAGCGACCCCACCGCGTCGAGGCCGGTGTACTCGTACCAGCGCCGGTTGAAGTAGGTCACGCGCCCGTCGGCGTCCGCCGTCCACACGATCTGAGGCAGCGTGTCGGCGAGGTACACCGGCGATCCGGCCGCTCCCGGCACCAACTGCGCCTCGATCGGAACCACCTGCTCCTGTTCCACCCTCATCGACCCCCAGCGTCGAGCTCGTGCTTCTCGTTCGCGAGCGAAGCGAGGCGTCGCGGCCGAGTGCGTGACACGATCGGCGACCGTGCAGCAGGACCGAATCGTACCCTCTCCGGTGGCTCCGGCACATGAGCTTCCTCATGTCGTCCGTACCGGTTCGCCAGTGGCCCGAGCGCCGATGGTCGCCTTCGGCCCGTCCGAGACGCAAAAGCCGGTACACTCCATCCCGGAGGTCTGTGACATGAACCGACAAGGCTTGATCGACCACATCGCGAACCACGCGGGCATCAGCAAGAAGGATGCCGCCGCCGCCCTCAATGCCACGCTCGAGGGCATTCGCGACACGCTCGCGAGTGGCGAGAGCGTCGCGCTCACGGGCTTCGGCACGTTCGAGGTGCGTTCCCGTCAGGAGCGCGAGGGCGTGAAGCCGGGCACGACGGAGAAGATCACGATCCCCGCCGCGAAGGTCCCCGCCTTCAAGGCCGGCAAGGGGCTCAAGGACGCCGTCAGGTAATCCTGCCGCCGGAAGCCGGTTCGTGTCGACGCCGACCGTCTTCCGGCCGCCGTTCAACCGAAGAGGTCGGAGCTCAGGTAGCGGTCGCCCCTGTCGCACGCGATGAAGACGACGACACCGCGATCGAGCTCCTCCGCAACCCGCAGGGCGGCCGCCAACGCGCCGCCGCTGCTCATGCCGGCGAGGACGCCTTCTTCCCGCGCCAGACGGCGGGTCATGGCGCGGGCGTCCGCCTCGGAGACGTCGACGATCCGGTCGACGCGCTCGGCATCGAAGATCGCCGGCGTGAACGCCGGCGACCAGCGACGGATGCCGGGGATGCTCGATCCCTCCGTCGGCTGGGTGCCGACGATCTGCACGTCGGGGTTGCGCGCCTTGAGCGCCCGCGACACGCCCATGATGGTGCCGGTCGTCCCCATCGCGGAGACGAAGTGCGTGACGCGCCCGTGGGTGTCGCGCCAGATCTCGGGTCCCGTGGTGCGTTCGTGCATGCCGTAGTTGTCGGCGTTCGCGAACTGGTTCAGGATCACGTAGCCCCCGGAGGCCGCCATCTCCTCCGCGAGGAGGCGCGACCCCTCGATGGTCTCCTCCGCCGGCGTGAGGATGACCTCGGCGCCGTAGGCGCGCATCGCGGCGACGCGCTCGGGCGTCGCCCCCTCCGGCATGACGAGCGTCATGTGCAACCCCTCGAGACCCGCGATCATCGCGAGTGCGATCCCGGTGTTCCCGCTCGTCGCCTCCACCAGGCGGTCGCCGGGCGCGAGTTCACCCCGAGCGATCGCGCCCCGGATCATGCCGAGCGCGGCGCGATCCTTCACGCTGCCGCCGGGGTTGTGCCCCTCCAGCTTCGCGTAGATCTCGACGTGCACGGAGGGCGACAGCTGCTCGAGCCTCACCAGCGGGGTGTCGCCGATCAGGTCGGTCAGCCTCACGGCTCCCCCCGCTGACTGACGATGACGTCGGTCTCCCCCGTCTCGGATCTCGCTGCCATGCCGGTGTCGTCCATGCGGGCCTGGTAGGAGACGCGCGTGTAGGGCGGCACGCTGCGGGTGAGCCACACGTTCCCGCCGATGACGCTGCCACGCCCGACGCGGGTGGAGCCTCCCAGGATGGTCGCACCCGCGTAGAGCACCACGTCGTCCTCGATCGTGGGGTGGCGCTTGGTGCGAGCGTCCTGCTTCCGGACGCTCAAACCGCCCAGGGTCACACCCTGGTAGATCTTGACCCGATCGCCGATCTCCGCCGTCTCGCCGATCACGACACCCGTGCCGTGATCGATGCAGAAGTGCCTGCCGATGACCGCGCCGGGATGGATGTCGATACCGGTGCGGCCGTGGGCGTGCTCGGTGATCATGCGCGGCAGGAGCGGCACGCCGAGCGTGTGCAGCGCGTGGGCGACGCGATACGCGGCGATCGCGTAGAAGCCGGGGTAGGAGCGGATCACCTCGCCCCGGCTCGTCGCCGCCGGATCGCCCTCGTACGTCGCCGTCACGTCCTGCTCGAGTCGCTCGAAGAGCTCGGGGACGGAGGCGAAGAACCGGCTCGCGAGGTGCGTGGCGTCGTGGCCGGGGCCCCCCGGGATGCGGGCGACGACCTCGGCCAGCCGGCGCTCGAGGTGCAGCGCGGCGTCCTCGAGGTCGTCCACCGACGTGAAGCGGCGGTCGGCGACCTCCGGGAAGAGCAGCGTCAACAGCCCGTCGTGGAAGCCGGCCACCTGCTCGGGTGAGGGGCAGCCGACGCAGGCCCGATGGGCGTCGAACCGTTGTCGCAAGAAGGCGGAGCCACGCAGCGTCGACATGGCCGCATCATCGCTCATGGCCCGGCCGACTCGGGTCGCGTGCCGAGCGGACGGGACGACGGCGCCGGTTGTGACGACGGGCCCGGATGTGACGACGGCGCCCGAACCGCGGCCGGAGCGCGTTAAGGTCGCTGAAACCGCTTGCGTGCCGACACGCCGCTCCCGTGGGGGCGCCGAGGGCACGAGATGATGGGGTTCGTCATGCCACGCTGCGCAACCTGTGGGAACGACTACGACAAGGCGTTCACGGTCGTCACGGCGGCCGGTGATCGGCACACCTTCGACGCGTTCGAGTGCGCCATCCACGCGCTCGCGCCACGGTGTGCCCACTGCGGCGTGCCCATCAGCGGGCACGGGATCGAGAGCGCCGACGCCATCTTCTGCTGCGCCCATTGTGCGTCAGAGCAGGGCGTCCACGGGGCGGCCGACCGGGTGTGACGACCCGGCGGGAAGCCGCAGTCCTCGCGTTCGCGCCTCCCTTCACACGGAACGGCGGTCGGTCATCGGCTACCATCGTAGCGACGTGACCCCTCCGCCGAGCCGAACCTCCGTCCTCCCCGACTGGCGAGACGTCATCGAGCATCTCGACGGCGCCGTCGTCGTCGCCGATCTGCAAGGCCGGATCGTGCTGGCCAACGCGGCGACGGAGGCGTTCACCACGACGCCCCTGAGGGAGATCGTCGGCTCGCTCCTGTGGGAACTGCCGGAGATCGCGCACGTCGCCTCCGAGGTCGAGTCGCGGTTCGCCGCCGCGGCCCGCGGGATCCCCGTCGAACCGATGACGCTGAGCATCGATCGCGCGGACGGCGTGGCCGTCGTCGTGCAGTGGGGCGCGAGCGTGCTCTCGGGTCCGGACGGCCGCGCGACGCACGTGCTGATGTCTGGGCGCGACATCACGCGGCAGTACGAGGCGGAGGCAGAGCTTCACCAGCGCGACGCACGCTACCGCGAGGCGTTCGAGCGTTCGGACACCGTGTGGTGGGAGATCGACCTCGAAACTGGCGTGGGGACGTGGCCCTCGACAGCCTATGACTTCTACGGTGTCGCCGGTAAGGATCCGTCGTTCGAGTCGTGGCGGAGCATGCTGCATCCCGACGACCGCGCTGCCGACGAACGGCTGACCCATCAGATGCTCGAGGAGCGTTGGGAGACCTTCGAGGCGCAGAACCGCATCCTTCATCCGCAGAAGGGCGTGCGCTGGATCCGCACGCACGGACGCATCGTCTACTCGGCCGAAGGTGAGCCGGTCCGTCTCCTCGGGATCGACACCGACATCACGGAACGGCGGGTGGCCGAGGAGCGGTTGCGCGAGAGCGAGGCCGGCTTCCGGGCCCTCGCCGACGCGTTGCCGCAGATCGTGTGGACGGCGCTCCCCGACGGGAGCGTGGACTACTACAACAGCCGCTTCACCGAGTTCACCGGCATGCCGCAGGCCGACGGGCAGGCGTCGGGTTGGATGCCGGTCGTGCATCCCGACGACGAGGCCGCGACCGTCGCCGCATGGCAACGGTCTGTCGCTTCGGGCACCCCGTACGCCATCGAGCACCGAGTCCGTATGCACGATGGCTCCTTCCGGTGGTTCATCACTCGCGCGCTGCCCGTCACCGACGCCGAGGGCCGGGTCTCCAAGTGGTTCGGGACCGGCACCGACGTGCACGACCAGAAGGCGGCCGCGCTCGACCTGCAGCGGCGGACCGCCCAGCAGGAGGCCGTCGCCGAGCTCGGGCTGGCTGCCTTGCAGTCGTCGGAGTTCGAGGCGCTGATGGGGACCGCCCTCCGCCTGCTCTCCGAGCGGCTCGACGTCGAACTGTGCAAGGTGTTGCGCTTGACGTATCACGAGGACGGGAGAGATCTCGTCCTCGAGTCCGCCGTTGGGTTCCCCGAGGAGTGGGTGGGCAATGTACGGGTCGGAGTTGGGGCGGAGTCTCAGGCGGGGTACACGCTCTCGACGAACACGCCCGTGATCGTGGACGACCTCGCTACCGAGACACGCTTCACGGGGCCCGCGTTGCTGAGCGACTTGGGCGTGGTCAGCGGCATGAGCGTCGTGATCCACGGGAGCGGCGCCCCCTACGGCGTGCTCGGGGTGCACACGACCTCGCGTCGGACGTTCGACGATGCGGACGGAGCCTTCGTGCAGTCGGTCGCCAACGTGCTGGCCGAGGCCGTCAAGCGGAGCGAGGCCGAGGCGTCGCTCGCCACGCGCCTGCGGCGCCTCGACGCGTTGCACACGATCGACAACGCCATCACCGACGGGACGGAGATGCCGGCGACGCTCCGCGTCATCGTGCAACAGATCCAGGAGCAGCTCGAGGTCGACGCCGTCGCGGCCTTCGAGTTCCGTGACGACCTGCAGACGCTCGAGTTCGTCGCCGGCACAGGGTTCCTGAGCGACGCCATCCGGGACTTCGTTCCGGCTCTGGGTGAGGGGCGTCTCGGCGTCGCTGCCCTCGAGCGACGGATCGAGCACGTGGCCGACCTACGCGTGGACGGTGACGTGTTCGTGCGACGACGCCTCCTCGAGCAGGAGGGGTTCGTCACCTACTTCGGGGTACCGCTCGTGGTGAAGGGCGAGCTCGTCGGCGTCCTGGAGATCTTCCACCGGCAGCCCCTCGATCCCGATGTCGGCTGGCACGACTTCCTGACGGCGCTGGGGACGCAGACGGCCATCGCGATCAGCAACAGCCGGTTGTTCGCCGATCTGCAGGTGTCCAACACGAAGCTCCGGCTCGCGTACGACGCCACCATCGAGGGATGGGGCCGTGCGCTCGAACTCAAGGACAACCAGACGGAGGGGCACAGTCGCCGCGTCACCGATCTCACGCTCCAGCTCGCCCAGCGCCTCGGCGTGCGCGAGGTCGATCTCGTCCACATGCGCCGCGGAGCCCTGCTCCACGACATCGGCAAGATGGGCATCCCCGACCGGATCCTCCTCAAGGAGGGCAAGCTCGACGCCGACGAGTGGGACGTCATGCGGAGCCACCCCAGGCTGGCGTACGAGCTCCTGCTGCAGGTCGACTTCCTGCG
>SKWV01000383.1 GCA_007128755.1 Trueperaceae bacterium | reverse complement strand
TCGGCTCAAGCTGGCCACGGCGACGACCAACCACCGCGCCCAGATGCTGTACGAATCGCTCGGCTGGCGGCGCGTCGACGACTTCTACGTGTACGATCTGGCCCTCGCGCGCGTCTAGCCCTCGCCGACGGGTCGGGACTCACCCATCCGGAGCCGGCAATCGCATGAGCAGCCGCGGCACGAACAGCCCGAGCGGCCACAGCCGCGCCGGCTCGCTCAGCCACGGCTCGTCGAGCACGAGCGTGCCGGCGACGTGCGCGAGCTGCGCGCGCGGCACCCTCACGATCCGCGCTTGGATGAACGACCCCGACGGGAAGACCGCGGGCCAGCTCCACCACGGCGCCGCCCGATCGAAGGGCCGCGCCAGGATCCGGCCGGAGGCCAGCAGGAGAGCCTGCACCTCGCTGCGGCCGCGTCCGAGGGTGGCCGTGGCGTCGACCCGCGTGTCGTCGGCGAAGAAGGTCATGGGAGCGAGGCGCTTGGGCATGCCGTAGCGCTGCCCCACCTGCTGCGTCAGGCCTTGGGTCGCGTAGATGACGGGCACGAAGACGCGGCGTTCGCGCAGCGGCGCGATCACGGTGAGCTCGTCGTACCCGAACCCCGTCGTCTCGTCGAGGCGTCGACGGTCGCCTTCCGGTCCGTGCGTCAGGGCGTGCACGCGGGCGAACCACGCGACGAGCGGCGTGGCGCCCGCGACGCCCAGGAACCGAAGCGACGGGTGCTGTCGCGCCAGATCGTCCGTCGCGACGGTGGTCGCGACGAACAGCATGTCGGCCTCGAGATCGAAGGGCGGCCGGGTGGTGTCGAACGGGTCGACACCACCCGGCCGCTCGGGCTCGTGCGCGATGTGCACGCGCTTGGTCATGCTCCATCTGTAGCACTCGGCGCCGCTCCAGCGCCCCACCCCGTCACGCGGATCGCGTCGCGCGCGACTCGCCACGCTGCCGGGCGCGGTGGAAGGCGTCTCGACGAGCCCCCAGCGACCGCGCGTGCTAGCGTTTCGCCATGCCGCTCCGCCTCGCGAGGCGCTCCTGAGCACGACCCCAAGCCGCTGGGCCCTCACCGGCATGACCGGCTTCACGGTCGTCTGGGTCGGTCAGCTCGTGTCGATGCTGGGCTCGGGCATGACCGGCTTCGCCATCACCATCTGGGCGTGGCAGGAGAGCGGGCAGGCGACCGTGCTGGCGCTGGTCGGGCTCTCGACGTTCGGGCCGAGCGTGCTGCTGAGCCCGATCGCCGGTGCCCTCATCGACCGCTTCGACCGCAAGCGCATCATGATGCTCACCGACCTGGGATCGAGCGTTCCGGCCCTCATCATGCTCGTGCTCCACTGGGCAGGCGCGCTCGAGATCTGGCACCTGTACGTCCTCGGCGCGTGGGCGGGAGCCTTCAACGCGTTCCAGTTCCCCGCGTACTCCGCCGCGATCAGCACGATGCTGCCCAAGGCCCAGTACACGCGTGCCAACGGCATGCTGGCGCTCGCCGGCTCGACCGCCGGCATCGCGGCGCCGATCCTCGCCGGCCTGCTGCTCGCCCTCATCGGCATCGGCGGCATCTTCGTCATCGACCTCGTCACCTTCGGCTTCGCCGTGCTGACGCTCGCCATCGTGGTGATCCCGCGACCGCCCCCGACGACGGAGGTGATGGCGCGCGTGAGCCTGTGGCGCGACGCGCTGTTCGGGTTCGGCTACATCGTCAAGCGCCGAGCGCTCCTGCACTTGCAGCTGGTGTTCACGGCGGTCAACCTCTCCGCCACGTTCGGGACCATCGTGCTCGCGCCGATGGTGCTGGCGCGCACCGGCAACGACGAGATCGCCCTCGCGAGCGTGCAGTCGGCCCTGGGCGTCGGCGGCGTGGTGGGTGGCCTCGTGATCAGTGCGTGGGGTGGACCCAAGCGGCGCATCCACGGCGTCCTGATCGGCATGCTGGGCTCCGGGCTCCTCGGCATGATGCTCATGGGCGTGGGCCGCGACCTGCCGGTGTGGCTGGTCGCGGCGTTCTTCATGATCGTGTTCATGCCGCTGCTGAACGGCGCCAACCAGTCCATCTGGCAGGCGAAGGTGGCGCCTGCCCTCCAAGGTCGTGTCTTCGCCGCGCGCGCCACGGTCGCCCGGATCACGGCGCCGATCGCGATGATCGCGGCGGGGCCGCTCGCCGATCACGTGTTCGAGCCTGCCATGATGCCGGGCGGCGCGCTGGCCGAACGGCTGGGACCGCTCATCGGGACGGGCCCGGGCGCCGGCATGGGGCTGATGATGCTGCTCGCCGGCGCCACGACGGTCCTCATCGCGCTCGTCGCGCTGACCGTCCCCAGCATCCGCGCGCTGGAGCACACCGTTCCCGATCACGACGCCGAGGTGCCGGCGGCACCGGTTCCCGGTTGACCCGCCGGACGGTGGGTGTCGTCAATCCGTGACGGCGGGGGTGTCGGCCTCGGCCGCCGCGGCGGCTCGTGCGGCGGCCTCCTTCCCGACCGGCTGGTGCTCGCCGCCTTCGGGATTCACCACCGCGTAGCGGCCGACGCCGCCACCTTGCGCCGCGACGCCGGCACCGGTCGGCACGGCGACGACGTCCGGCGTGCGTGCGGCCCAGACGTCGGTGAAGCGATCCTCGAAGGCCATGAGCTGCGCGACGGGAGGCAGGTCGTGGATCGACGCGACGGCGAGCGATACCGTCACGAACACGGCTGCGAGCAGCTCGCGGCGCCACACGAACGCCTTCCTGGCTCGGTCGCGGAGGTAGCCGGAGACGACGCGGCGGTTGATGACGAGGTGCACGACGGCCAAGGGGATCCAGAGGAAGCCGAACGCGATGTGCAGCGCCTCCCATTGGCCCTTGCCCAGGCCGACCAGCGTCCAGCCGATGGTGTTGGCCATCTGTCCCGAGGGAGCCACGAACAGCGCGATCCCCGAGACGGTGAACGCCACCAGGAAGGCGATCATCATCATGGAGACGAACGCTCGCATGTAGAAGAGCCCGTAGGTGACGGGGCGGTTCGCGTGGGCCGTGGCGGGACGCATCATCGTGACCTTCTTCCTGTGCGTAGCCTGCCAGCGGCACGGCTTGGGCACCCGAGGCATGTCGAGGGTATGCGCGCCGTGTTCGCGTGGAGCCGACGTTCGGTGTGGGTTTCGTGTTGGCCGTGCGCACCACGTGTCCCCGCGCGTCACGACCGACCGCGGAGCAGGCGCACGACACGAAGAGGCCCCGTCGGAACGGGGCCTCTCCAGTGGTAGCGATGGACGGGCTCGAACCGTCGACCTCACGATTATGAGTCGTGCGCTCTAACCAGCTGAGCTACATCGCCGAGCGACCGTGCGTGCTTCGCGCTCTGCATACGTGCCGGCGCGCCGCAGCGAACGCGAGCATGTGAGTGTACCGCGGTCCCTCGCGCCCGGCAAGCGCTCGCGCTGCCGACGCCGGCGCCCCTCGCGTGCCGCCGCCTACAGGGTCGGATCGTCCCGGAACGGCTGCCACTCGGGCTCCTGCTCGTAGAGCCAGCGGTAGTAGGTGTGCCCCTCGAGCTCGCTCGCGGCGTCCTCGTCGACGATCACCTTGCAGTTCGGGTGGAGCTGCAGCGCGGTGGCGCTGACGCGCGCGGTGATCGGGCCCTCCGTCGCCGTCGCGAGGATCGAGGCCTTATGGGCGCCGGTGACGACCATGATCACCTCGCGAGCGTCGAGGATGGTGCCGACCCCCATCGTCAGGGCGCGCGGCGGCACGGCGCCCGGATCGCCGCCGAAGAACCCGGCGTTCTGCTCGCGCGTCTCGGGCGTGAGCGCCTTCTGGCGCGTGCGCGACATGAGCGAGGAGAGCGGCTCGTTGAAGCCGATGTGGCCCGTCGTCCCCAGCCCGACGAGCTGCAGGTCGATGCCGCCGGCCTCGGCGATGCGCCGCTCGTACGCCATCGCCTCGGCGGCGAGGTCGGCCGCGACGCCGTTCGGGAGGTGGGTGCGCTCGGGCGGGAGGCCCACGCGCTCGAACAGCCGCGTGCGCATGTAGTGGTGGTACGAGCGCTCGTCGTCAGGGCTCAGGCCGACGTACTCGTCGAGGTTGAAGGTCGTGCAGCCGCGCAGGTCGAGCGAGCCGGCGGCGACGAGCGCGACCAGCTCGTCGTAGACGTGGTCCATGGTGCTCCCCGTGGCGCAGCCCAGCACCAACGCCGGCTGGGCGCGCACGCGCTCGGCCACCATGCGTGCGGCGAGTCGGGCGGCGTGCTCGGGCGTGGGCCGGATCAGCAGCTCCATGAGCGCCTCCGGCGCGAGCGGACGCTCACGGCGTGATCCGTCGTCCCGCCACGTAGACGGCCTCGAGCTCGAGGTCCGGGCTCAGGACCACGATGTCGGCGCGCCGCCCCGGTTCGAGCGTGCCGCGATCGCGCAGCCCCAGGTAGGCGGCCGGCGCGCCCGAGAGCATGTGGCTCGCGGCCTCGACCGGGAGGCCGAGGCCCACGGCGTTGCGGAACGCCGTGTCGAGCGTCAGGAGGCTGCCGGCCAAGGCGCCCTCGGCCGTTCGGGCGGTGCCGCTGTCGATCCTGACGGTGCGCCCGCCGAGCTCGCTCGTCTCGACGTCGGTGCCCGCCGCCCGGATCGCGTCCGACACCAGCAGGAGTCGCGGGCCGAGCGCCTGCCAGGCCACGAGCGCCGAGCCGGCGTGCACGTGATGGCCATCGAGGATGAGCTCGGCCCACGCCTCGGGATCCGACAGCGCCGCGCCGACGACACCGGGAGACCGTCCCTGGAGGCCGCCCATGGCGTTGAACAGGTGCGTGAAGCCCGCGACGCCGCCCTGGGCCCGCACCATCGACACGAACGCCCGGACCTCGTCGTAGGACGCGACGGTATGGCCGACGCTCACGCGCACGCCGGCGGCGGCCAGCCGCGCGGCGGCGACGGCGGCGCCAGGCCGTTCGGGCGCCAGCGTCACGACCCGCAGGACCCCGGTGGCCAACGCCTCCTCGACCAGCTCGGGCTCGGCGTCGCGATCGAAGGGCGGTTGGGCGCCGAGGCGCAGCGGGCTCACGAACGGGCCCTCGAGGTGCGCGCCGAGCACGTCGGCGCCCTCCGGATCGCCCTCGCGCATGGCCTGCGCCACCCCGGCGAGCGCCTCGAGCACCGCCGGCCACGACGCCGTCACGGTCGTGGGCACGATCGAGGTGGTGCCGTGCCGCGCGTGGAAGCGCGCGAGCGTGCGGACGCCGTCGGGACCGTCCATCGTGTCGGCGCCACCGCCGCCATGCACGTGGACGTCGATGAAGCCGGGGAGCACCCAGCTGTCCGAGGCGCCCTCGTCGGGTTCGATGCCACGGATGACGGCGTCGACGTCGATGCGGCCACGGACGACGCCGCCCGGCGTCAGCACGTGGCCAGTGATGCGCTGCGAGGCACGGTTCATACGTTCAAGCCTACGACGCATGGCCCCATGAGAGGTCGTGCGGGGCGGATGAGGGACCTCACGTTCGCCGCGTGGGCGGAGGTGTAGCATGCTCCATGCTGGAGCCGTCCCTCGACCTCTACGGCGCTACGTTCGAGAAGGTCGACGTGGTCCTGTCCGATCTGCTCGTGAAGAGCCACGCGCGCTACGCGCTCATCGTGGATCGCACGGGCTTCGTCCTCATGCACCAGCGGGCGGTGTGGGCGCCGAAGCCGCCCTCGCTGGACTCGCTGGCGACGCTGATCGCCTCGAACTACTCGGCGAACGCCGCCATCGCCAAGCTCTTCGGCGAGGACGGCTTCCGCGAGACCGTGCAGCAGGGCGCCGACGTGGGGACCTACCTCGAGGAGCTGGGCGACAAGGCGCTGCTCGTGACGGTGTTCGACGCCTCCGCGCCGCTCGGCAAGGTCAAGCTCTTCACCAAGAAGGCCGTCACGGAGATCCGTTTCCTGCTCGAGGGCGTCGATGAGCCACGGCCGACCTTCGAGCCGGACCAGGCGTGGAGCGACGATGCCGGCGCCCTCCTCGACGGCCTCTTCACGGAGAGGACGCACCCGTGAGCACCATCAACTTCTCGGCGCGCGAGATCAACTTCAAGCTCGTGTACTACGGGCCCGGCCTGTCGGGCAAGACGACGAACCTGAAGCAGATCTACGACCACGTCCCGGGCGAATCGAAGGGCGAGATGGTGTCGCTGCAGACCGAGGACGAGCGCACGCTCTTCTTCGACTTCCTGCCGCTCGACCTCGGCAAGGTCAACGGCTTCAAGACGCGCTTCCACCTCTACACGGTGCCGGGACAGGTGTTCTACAACTCGAGCCGCCGCCTGATCCTGCGCGGCGTCGACGGCGTGGTGTTCGTGGCCGATTCGGCCCCCAACCGGCTGCGGGCGAACGCGGAGTCGCTGCGCAACCTGCGCGAGAACCTCGAGGAGTACAACCTCCGCCTGGGCGAGGTCCCGTACGTGCTGCAGGTCAACAAGCGCGACCTGCCCGACGCGGTCCCCATGGAGATGATCCGTCAGGTGCTCGACCCGACCGGGAAGGTCGGCGCCTTCGAGGCCGTGGCCGCCCAGTTCAAGGGCGTCGTCGAGCCGCTCAAGGCCGTGTCGAAGCTCGTGCTCGAGAAGCTCGCACAGAAGGCCTGACCGCGATCGTGCGGCGGGCCGCGTAGCGGGCCGCGCTGCGGCTCGCAGGGCCGGGCACGACGCCGAAACGCGTCTCGCTCGCGTGATATCGTCGATGCGATGCCAAGGACACCGCTCTACGAACGCCATCGCGATCTCGGCGCCCGCCTGGTCGATTTCGCCGGTTGGGAGATGCCGATCCAGTACGCGACCGGCATCAACCAGGAGCACGTCGCCGTTCGCCAGGACGCCGGGCTCTTCGACGTCAGCCACATGGGCCAGATCCGTGTGCAGGGCGCGGAGGCGGTCGCCTTCCTGCGGTTCGCGACCCTCAACGACGTAGAGCGCTTGCGGATCGGGCGCGGTCAGTACAGCATGCTGCCCAACGACAGCGGCGGCCTGGTCGACGATCTCTACGTCTACCGCGATGCCGACGACGAGTTCCTCGTCGTGGCCAACGCCGGCAACGTCGACGCCGTCCTCGCGCACCTCGTCACGCTCTCCGGCGGGTTCGCGGTGGACGTCGCGGACGAGTCCGACCGCTGGGGCCTGATCGCCCTGCAGGGACCCGGTGCGGCCGTCCGGCTCGAGCGCGCGGCCGGCATCGAGCTGGCGGCCCTGCGGAAGAACGCGACGCTGGACGTGGAGATCGCGGGCTGTCCGGTGCGCGTGGCGCGCACCGGCTACACGGGTGAGGACGGCTTCGAGCTGTTCACCGCCTGGGACGACACGCCGGCCGTCTGGGACCTCCTGATCGAGGGAGGCGCGGTCCCCTGCGGCCTCGGGGCCCGCGACACGCTCCGCCTCGAGGCGGGGTTCCCGCTCTACGGGCACGAGCTCAGCGCCGAGAGCAACCCGCTCTGCACGCCCTTCGCCTGGGTCGTGAAGGACAAGCCGTTCTACGGTCGCGACGCCATGTGGGGGGCCTCGTGCCCGGAGCGTCTCGTCGGGCTCAAGGTCACGGGCCGCGGCATCCCGCGGCAGGGATACGAGGTGCAAGACGACGTCGGCACGACGATCGGCACGGTCACGTCGGGCACGCTCTCGCC
>SKWV01000277.1 GCA_007128755.1 Trueperaceae bacterium | reverse complement strand
GCGGTGCCTGCGAGCGCGAGGGTGCAGGCGAGGAGTGCCGCGAACAGGCGGCCGCGGACGGTACGGATGGACATGAGGGATCCTCTCGGTAGGACGAAGCGGCCGCTGGCGCCTGTCGCCGCGGCCGACGTCACCCGTGCATCCGGTGATGACCGAAGGCGGTCGGGACGGGGCGACGTGGATCCGTCACACTACCAAGGCCATCGCTGCCAGGCCGGAGCCGGCCTCACCTCCCGGTACACGACGACTCGGGCCGTCACACGTGTCGGCTACAGCTCGTCGTCCATCGCCGCCATCACGAACTCGGTCAGTTCGCGCACGGTGGCGCGATCGAAGGCGAACCGCACGCCGGCGGCCGCGTACATCTCGTCGAGCGGCACGGTGCCGCCGAGCGACAGCGCGCGCTTGTAGGCGGCGAGCGCGCCGGCGTGATCGTCGCGGGCGTTGCGCCAGACCTGCACCGCCCCCATGTACGCCAGCGCGTACTCGAGGAAGTAGAACGGTGCGTGGAAGAGGTGGATGATGTGCCACCCCTTCGCTCGCGAGCGCTCGAGCCCGCTCCAGTCGACGCCGGAGGGGAAAGTGTCGCTGATCGTCGTCCAGGCCGCGTCGATCGCCTCGGCCGTCAGCGTCTCCGGGTCCTGGTCGTAGATCCAGTGCTGGATCGCGTCCACCGTACAGGTCCGGGCCCACAAGGCCACGATGCGTTCGAGCAGGGCGCGCCGCGACCTCACGGCCTCGTCGGCTTCGTAGAAGCCTCCGCGCTCGCGCGTGAGGTACGGCAGCGTGAGCAGCTCCATCGTCTCGGAGGCGAACTCGGCGAGTTCCATGCGGTTGACGCCGTGCGCGAGCAGCGGCCAGCGCTCCTCCGTCGCGAAGGAGTGGAACGCGTGACCGGCCTCGTGTCGCATCGTCATCAGGTCGTCGTCGGTGCCGACCGCGCTCATGTAGATGTAGGGGGAGCGCGACCGCGGGAAGTAGTTCTGGTAGCCCATCCCGGGGACCTTGTTCGGGCGTGGCTCGATGTCCATCCAGCCGTCACGCAGGCGGCCGAACCAGGCGCCGAGCTGGGGGTCGACCTCGTCGAACATGCGCTGCAGTCCCTCTTCCAGCTCGGCGACGTCGGTGAACGGCCGTAGCGGCTCGGCGCCGTCGGGATCGACGGCCGCGTCCCAGGGACGGACGCTCTCGATGTCCAATCGCTCTCGTCGGCGTCGCGCCAGCGCCTGCAGGTGCGGGACGACCTCGGCGGCCACGCTCGCGTGCAGCGTGAGCGCGTCGTCGGGGCCGTACTCGCGGCGATGTCGAGCGCGCCAGGTCATCTCCCGGACGTCGGCGAAGCCGGCGTTGCGCGCCATCGCGCTGCGCACGCGCACGAGCTGCAGGAAGATGTCGTCGAGCTCCGGCCGCGCGCGTTCGAGCGCGGCGTCGAGCGCGCGCCAGGCGCGTTCGCGGAGGTCGCGATCGCGCTCGATCAGCTTGGCGCGGGCCTGCGTCACGGTGATCGTCTCGCCGTCGAGCTCGACGCGTACCCCGCCGCTCACCTCGCCGTAGCGTTGCAGCAGCTCCTCGACCTCCATCTCGAGTGGGATGTTCGCCGGATGGAACACGGCCATCCGATCTGCAAGGTCGAGCCAGGCGACGCGCAGGTCGGCGGGTGGCTCGTAGTCGCGTACGCCATGGAGCTTCTCGTCGAGCTCGTGGTCGGCGGAGCTCAGGTGCGGCAGCACGCGGCGCACGAACGCGAGGAACGCCTCCTTCGCCGCTTCGTCGGCCGTGTCCTCGTCCTTGTCGCGCGTGAGGCGGGCGAACGCCTCGCCGACATCGCGGTCGAGGGCGTCACGCTCCAGCAGCCAGGCGGGGACGCCCTCGGCGTCGAGGTCCGCGTCGAGCAGCGAGGCGACGCGCGGTTCGATGTCGTCCCAGGTGATCGTCATGGGGGCACGATACCGAGTCGAGCGTGGCGCGCACGGCGGGCCGGCGGCCGGTCGTCTCCGGGCCCGCGAACGCTCCGTGTGGTGACGCGCCGATCAGTCGTCGGCGGGCGTGACGCGTTCGGTGGCCGCGAACGCGACGACGCGGTTGCGGCCGGCCTCCTTCGCGGCATAGAGCGCTTCGTCGGCGCGACGCACCAGCGCTTCGGGCGTGGTGAGGGTGCCGGAGACGGTGGCGACGCCGACCGATGCCGTGACCGTGGGAAGGGTGACGCCGAAATGGACGAAGGTCACGCTCTCGATCCCGTCGCGCAACCTCTCGGCGCGCTCGAGGGCCACGTCGTCGTTCGCGCCCGGGAGCAGCAGCGCGAACTCCTCGCCCCCGAACCGACAGGCGATGTCGCCCGAGCGGACGTGCTCGGACAGCACCCGTCCGACGGCTCGCAGGATGGCGTCGCCGGCGTCGTGCCCGTGGGCGTCGTTGAAGCGCTTGAAGTGGTCGACGTCCACCATCATCATCGAGAGCGCCACGCCGCTTCGACCGGCTCGCGCGACCTCGAGGGCGAGGCTGGTCTCGAGGAACCGCCGGTTGTAGAGCCCCGTCAAGCCGTCGCGGATGGACTCCTCCTTGAGGGTGTCGCGGAGGAGGAGGTTGGCGATGGCCAGGGCCATCTGCTCTGACACGGCGCGGGTCAACCGCTCCCAGTGGCCGTCCGACGCCGCCGTCTCCTCGGTGCGGACGCTCAGGACTCCGAGCGTGACGTCGCGCGAGAAGAGCGGCACGCACAGGGTCGTGCCACCATGCGCGGGATCGTGGCTGCAGCGCACCGCGTCGCGCCCCGACGCCCGATACGCCTTCCCCTGCCGCAACGCCCAACAGCCGTCGAGGCCGACGTGGAGGGGCACGCCGTCGATCTGCCCCCAGTCGAGGCTCCGCTCGAGTCCGTCGCGCAAGGGGTTCACGAGCCAGAGCGCGCCTGCCTCGCCGGGCAGGAGCTTCGGGAGCAGCGTGCCGGCGATCGGGATGGCTTCGTCGATCGAGCGAGCCGCGTGGGCCATCGCGGCGAGCTCGGCGAGGAGCCCGGCCTCACGATCGCGCGTCCTGACTCGCTCCGCCATGCGATCGAAGTCGCGCGTGAACGCCCGCAGCGCGACCGGTCCGTGCTCGCCGATCGGCGACACGGGGGCTCCCGTCGCCAGGTCCCGGGTGGCGTCACCGAGGCGCGTGACGTGCCGCAGGAGCTGGCTGATGAACGCCACCACCACCAGGCTGGAGACGACGACGGCCGCGAGCGGCGCGAGCCACGCGAGCAGGTCGGCGCGCTCCTGTCGAGACGCCGCGATGGTCACGAGCACGGCGAGCCTCGTCCGCTCGGTCGCTCGGACCTCGTCGACGATCTCGCGGATCGACATGACGAGGTCGCCGCCGACACCGGCGGCGTAGAGGTCGGTCACGTCGAGGGCGACGTCCTCAGCTTCCGCCCAGGCGGCCGCGAAGCGGTCGGTCAGCCCCAGGAAGGGCGCAGCGAGCGCCGTGTCGGCGAACACCTCGTCGGGCGTGCCCTCGGCGTCCTCGTACGTCCGCCTGTAGGCCTGGACATCGACGGCGATGTCCGACCAGATCTCCCGCACCGTCGCATCGAGCGGTGCGGCCAACAGGCTCCGCAGCGCGGTCTCGGCGTCCTCGAGGCGTATGCGCCACGCCTGGACGTCCGCAGCGCCGCCGTCGGCGCCACGCGCGAGCGACGCATGCTCGACTGCGACCGCGAGCCATGCCCCGTAGGCGCGGACGGCGGCGGCGTCGACGACACCATCGCTCTGCGCCCGCGCGCCGATGAGCACGGTCGCCTGCTCCTCCTCCCAGCGCGCGAAGGTCGCGGTGACGGTGTCGATGGCCTCCGTGTAGGCGCTCGCCTCGCGCCGCTCGCGGAGCGCCGCGAGCTCCGCCTCGAAGCGGGCCGCAGCTCGCGCGTAGGCGGTCAGGAGGTTCGCGTCGCCCGTGAGGGCGAAGCCGCGCACGCGGTTCTCGGCCTGCACGACCGTGAGGTGGAGCGCGTCGAGCGCTCCCAGGAACGTAGCCGAGCTCGTCACGGCTTCGGTGGCGACCTGGGTCGCGCGCAGGGCCTCTCGAACCGTCCACCCGGCGGCGACCGCCACGAGCACGGCCACCACGAACCCGAGGGCGACGCGCTGCAGCAGGTTCGTCATCGCGCGTGCACGGGAGAGTGAGGGGCGGTGGGCACGGGGACCAGCTTCCGGAACGGTCGATCGGCGGCGAGTGGACGCGAGTCTGGCGCCTCGAATCGCACGTGAGGCAGCGAGTCCCCGAAGCCTAGCACGGGCCTCACCGGCATCGCGCGGCCGTCGAACGCGATGCCGCACGAGCCGACGATGCGCCGTCCCGCTGCCGCGTCGGCGGGACGTTCGCCTCGTTCCCGATCGACGGTGGCCGCCCGACACTCGGTGGTGTGACCCCGCGTCGCCGCCCCTGGGTGCGCTGCGGGCTCACGGGAGGATGGTCGACATGGATCACACCGCCGAGGCGAACCCGGTGACCGCCCACGGCAAGGCCGTTCAGGACGCCTTACGCGGGCCCACTCGCGCGCTGCGTCGGGAGATCCCCGACGTGTACAAGGGCTTCGCCGCGCTCCACGCCGCGGCCCTGGCGCCCGGTGCGCTCGACGCCAAGACGAAGGAGCTCATCGCGCTCGCGCTCTCCGTGATGACCCACTGCGACGGCTGCATCGCCGCCCACGCGCGTGGCGCGGCCACGCACGGCGCCACGCGCCAGGAAGTCGCCGAGGCCATCGGCGTCACCCTGTTGATGGCCGGTGGCCCGGCCACGACCTACGGACCGCGCGCGCTCGCGGCGTTCACGGAGTTCCAGGAGGCGCTCACGCCCGACGCGGCCTGAGGAGGGACGTGCAGCAGGACTGGCGACGTCGCGGTAGGAGCGCGGCGCCGGAGGTTGGGCCGGGACGGAGCCCAAGCTCGCTCAGGCGGGCGTCCTGGCGACCGCCTCGACCCGCAGGTCGACGGCGCCGCGCAGGGTGTTCGCCACGATGCAGCCGCGCTCGGCCATCGTGACGAGGCGCTCGAACGCGTCGGCGTCACCGGTGGTCGCGGCGACCGTCATCGCGACGGCCGAGAAGCGGCTGGGGTGCTCCTCGAGCGTGCCCACGATCGTCACCTCGACGTCGCGCACGTCGGCCTGGCGAGCGGCGACGGCCGCGAACAGGGTGCTGGCGAAGCAGCCGCCGAGAGCGGCCAACAGCAGCTCTCCACCCATCGGGCCGCGATCGGCGCCGCCCTTCGCCTCGGGGCGATCCACCATCACACGATGGGAGCGGATGCTCGCCTCCAGGGTGGTCGGTCCTGCCTGCCTCGACTGCACGGTGATCAAGGTCGCCATGGTCCGTCCTCTCGATGTGCTCGGTCTCTCGGCGATGGTACCGGTATCGGCGGCGCGCGCGACGTACACGGCGCGACCGCTGGTTGCAGCGCTGCCGCGTACGTCAGGGGAGGCCACCGAGCGAGCTTGCGGCGTACGCTGCGCTCTCACGGTGCCGATGGACGCGACGAGGCGCCGAGGCACGCCCGGAGGGTTCTCGATGACGAAGCCGCACGCCGATTCGCCCGCCGCGCCGTTCGAGCTCGGCCTGTTCACGTTCGTGGACCGCACACCCGATCCGCGGACGGGCGAACGCCTGAGCGAAGCGCAGCGCATGCGCAACCTGATGGAGGAGATCGAGCTCGCCGACCAGCTCGGGCTCGACGTCTTCGGCGTCGGCGAACACCACCGCGACGAGTACGTGGTCTCGGCGCCGGCCGTGGTGCTCGCGGCCGCGGCGGTGCGCACGCACCGGATCCGGCTCACGAGCGCCGTCACCGTCCTCTCCTCCGACGACCCGGTGCGCGTCTTCCAGGCCTTCGCGACCGTGGACCTGCTCTCCGGCGGCCGCGCCGAGATCATGGCCGGTCGCGGTTCGTTCATCGAGTCCTTCCCGCTCTTCGGCTACGACCTGCGCGAGTACGACGTGCTCTTCGCCGAGAAGCTCGACCTGCTGCTACAGGTGCGGGCGAGCGAGCGCGTGACCTGGTCGGGGACGCACCGGCCCCCGTTGCGGGACCTGCCGGTCTACCCGCGGCCCGTGCAGGACCCGCTGCCGGTGTGGATCGCCGTGGGCGGGACGCCCGAGTCGGCGGTGCGCGCCGGCACGCTGGGGCTGCCGATGGCGCTGGCGATCATCGGCGGCATGCCGGAGCGGTTCGCGCCGTTCGTGGAGCTCTACCGCGACGCCGCACGGCAGGCGGGGCACGACCCGGCGCGACTACCGGTGAGCATCAACTCCCACGGCTACCTCGCCGAGAGCAGGCGCACGGCGCTCGACGAGGCGTTCCCGTACCACGAGCGCATCATGAACGCGATCGGTCGCGAGCGCGGCTGGCCGCCGCTCACGAAGACGCAGTTCGAGGCCTCGGCCGACCTTCGCGGCGCGCTCGCGCTCGGCGAGCCGGAGGCGGTGGTCGAGAAGATCCTGTTCCAGCACGAGCTCTTCTCGCACGACCGCTTCATGCTGCAGATGACGATCGGGTCGATGCCGCACGCGCAGGTCATGCGCGCCATCGAGCTCTACGGGACGCAGGTGGCGCCGGCGGTGCGTGAGGAGGTGGCGCGGCGGGTGGCCGAACCTACTCGAGGGTGATCGCCACGACATCGGTGAACCCCGTCGTGGGGTCGGTCGACGCCGCGTGCAGCGTGCCGTCGACCGTGGTGATGCCGACGATCTGCGCCACCGTCGCCCAGCGCGACACCTGATAGGTGACGAGCGCGAGGCCATCGGGTCCGATCGCCACGAGGTACGGCCCACCGGTCGCACGCGATCCTACGAGGGCGACCAGCGTGTCGCCGACGAACGTCACGTCGCGGATCGCCTCGCCCGGCAGCACGCCGCGCTCCTCGACGACCTCCAGGGTGTCGCCGTCGAGCGTGACGAGGCGGTTGACGCCGCTCCCGTCGCGAGCGCTCCCGCCGATCGTGACCTCGCCGTTGCGGTACGCGCCGTAGCGGATCGTGATGGGGACGTCGAACGTGGTCGAGCCGTCCACCTGCGCGATGGGTTCGTCCTCTTCCAGGTCGAAGTACCCGAGCCGCATGGAGCCACCGCAAGCGCAGTGGCCGTAGAACAGCGCGTCGCTGCGAGCCGCGACCACCCAGCGATCGACGCCGCCGGACACGAGCCGCGAGTAGGTGCGTGGCGGACCGAGCGTCCCGATCTCGAGATCGAAGCCGGCGACGGGGTCACCCTCGCCCGCTACGTTCACGTAGAGCGTGGAGTCGACGGCGTTGAGCCGGCTCCAGAAGCCCAGCGGGGCGGCGAACGCGCCCGCCCACGTCGTCGAGACGCTCGCGCACTCCGGTACCGGGCCATCTCCTTCGAGACGCGTGAGCATCAGGACGAGGTCGCCGGCCGTGAGGGTGATGGTGTCGTCGTCCACGCGATCGACCTCGAACGTCGGGCTCGGGAGGAGGGTCGACTCGAGCTCCAGCATCGACCCGACGTGCGTGAAGCCGTACGTGGTGCAGACGGTCACGCCACTCTCGCGCCGTCCGAGGAAGCGTGCGTCGCCCACCGGGCCTTCGTCGAACGCGAGCGTCATGGTCCCCGAGGTGCCGAACGCCTGCTCGCTGCCCGCCTCGCGG
>SKWV01000033.1 GCA_007128755.1 Trueperaceae bacterium | reverse complement strand
TGATCGAGCTCCGGCCGAGCAGCGCCGCCATCGCGGGCGGGATGTTCTCGCCCTCTACCGGGCGCATCTGGATCGCCATCGGGACCTCGGGCGTCGCAGAGTCGAGCCGACGCATCGTGCGGCATGAGTACGTGCACGCCACGCAGTACGGCTACGATCCGAGCTTCACCGGCACGACCTGGCTCGCGTCGCGGTGGGTCATGGAGGGGCAGGCGGTCCTGCTCGAGAGCGGGTACGACCCGCTCGCCCGCGCGAACCGCGTCGTGCGGGATGTGGGCGACACGCTGGAGCGCTCGAGGTGGACCGGCAGCGCGTGGCTCGCAGGACCATCGTCGGAGTACGAAGCCCAGGACTTCTGGATCTACCTCGCGAGCCGGTTCGATCACGACGACGCGACCTTCCTGCGTGACTTCATGGCGCGCGGGCAACGCGCCAGCGACGTCGACGCCGTGTTGCGCACGAACTACCCCACCGCGTTCGGTGGATCCGGCAGCCTGTCGGGCCTGCCCAGGGCGTACTGGGAGTGGATCAAGAACCACGTGTTCACCAAGCAGGTCGACATGCGGTCGAACCGCTTCGGGCAGACCTGCGCCTTCACGGCCGGGAGCGCGACACCCACGGTCCTGTCGTACGTCGAGGGGACGCCGCCACCCTTCCAGACCCGGACGCTCGAGCCCCTCACCTCGCACGTCTACCGGGTCGACTTCTCCGCACCCGTGCACGCCTCGTACCTCGCCAGCATGGGTGTGACGTCCGCCTCGTCGTTCACGCAGTCGATCTTCTACCGAGACGGCCAGGCCGGCACCACGGGTTGCCACGGCCAAGCGGACGCCTCGTCCGCGGACCTGACGGTCAACGGGGCTCAGCGCTACTACGTCGTCGTCAGCAACACGAGCAGGACCGCAACGGTCGAGCACACGTTGCGCTTCCCCGGACTCAGGATCGCGACGCCCGCGGCCTTCTCGACGGTCGACGAGGGCCCGATCAACTTGCGGGCCGTGGCCTCGGGCTTCAACCTCGGGCCGAGCATCACCTGGACCCGTGAGAACGTCCAGGGCTCCACGCCCTTCACGTTCGGCACGTCGGTGACCGGCGAGACGATCACCCGTACCCTTTGCGACGGGTCGTACTTCGTACGCGCCGAGGCGCGGCAGGGTACGACCGGCCCACGCGTCTCACAGACGGTGCGCATCACCGTCCGCGACCTCGGCGCCACCCAGCTCGTTCCGGGATGCGCACCGACCGTCGCCATCCTCGAACCGGTGGCGGGTGGGAGCTACGCGACCGGCACACCCATGACCCTTCGGGCCGACGCCGTGAAGAAGGGCGACGCCACGTACCCCATCGAGTGGCGCACGGGAAGCGTCGGCGGACCGTTGATCGCCACGGGCGCGAACACGAGCCACACGTTCGCCACCGCCGGATCCGTTACCCTCTTCGTGGTCTACGGAGCGGCGTCGAGCCAGGTCTCGTTCAACGTCGTGACCGGCACGCCTCCGAGCGTCACGATCGTGAGCCCTCAGGACGGAGCGACGTTCGCCTGGTTCGATCATCTCGAGGACCAGAACGGCATCAGCGTGGACTTCGTGGCGCTCGGGACGAAGGGGGCTGGTGGAGCCTTGCCGGCGAGTGCCTATCGCTGGGCGACGCGCCGATCCGACCTGGCTACCTGGCGTGACGAGGGGACCGGATCCTCGAAGGAGATCTTCTTCCCATACAGCGGCTCGAGCGTCTTCCAGCCGTGGGAGGTGCGTGTGATCGTGACGGATCCCGACACGGGCCTCACCGCCAGCCGGACGATCACGATCAACATCCAGCGCCCGCCCGACTGACCCAGGCGGACCGGCGACGATCGAGCCGACGCGCGTGGGGGCGACGACCCGCCCCCACGTGCGTCGCGTTGGCGACGGCCCGTCCCAGCGGACGTTTGTTCCTTGTCCGACCCTCCGGCCCTTGTTCGAATGGGTGCGTGCCCCGCGAGGGCGCGCCTGCATCATGGCCGGGGAACGCCCGACCTCAGGCGGAAGGGACCGGCATGCCGGAGGACCTCCAGGCCCTCATCGATCGTCTGCAACGTGACGCCGTCGACGAGGGACAACGACGCGCTCGCGTCATCATCGAGGACGCCGAGGCGAAGGCTGCCGCCTCGGTGCGCGAGGCCGAAGCTCAGGCGGCAGCCCTGCTCGAGCAAGCGGAGCGCGACGCGCGGGCGTTCACCGAGCGCAGCGTGGTCGCGCTCGATCAGGCGGGTCGCGATCTGCTCATCGCCGTGAGCCAGTCGTTCGAGCGCATGCTGGACGACCTGGTGCACGACTCGTTGACGGAGGAGTTGCGGCCGGGCCTCCTCGCCGAGATGCTCGTGAAGATGGCGGAGGCGTACGGCGCGCGCAGCAGCCGCGAACGCCGCACGGCGATGCTCCTCAACCAGGCCGATCTCGACGAGATGGTCGGCCTCTACGCGCAGCGCTACCGCGACAAGCTGGCGGCGGGCGTCGAGCTGCGGCTCGACAACAGCATCGTCAAGGGGTTCCGCCTGTCGATGAGTGACGATCACATCGAGCACGACTTCACGATCGACGCCATCGCCGAGGCCCTGGGGCACCACCTCCGTCCCCGCCTGGCCGAGATCCTGCCGCGCGTCGCGCCGAAGGATGCGGCGGCCGGAAGGCCTGCGGGCGTGCCGGAGCCGCGCCGTTGATCACCTACCTGCTCGCGGGCACCCCCACCCCGCGGCTGACCGAACGTCCGGAGTGGTCGCCCACGGCGTTCTTGGAGGCGTGCCGTGGCTTCGTGAGCGAGGCGCGTCACGACGACCTCGCCGCGGTGCTCGTGCCACCCGGAGACGCAGGGGCGGAGCCGCCGACCGATCCTAGGCCCCCGCACGATCAGGCCGCGCGCGCCTGGGCGGATCTCGCCGCGCAGGTCGACGACGCCGTGGTGCAGGCCCGTTCGGCGCGCACGCACCGTGACGTGGGGCCCGCAGCCCGCACGGCGGCCGGGTTCCGCGGCGACGTGGCAGCCGGCGTGACGCAGGCGTTCGAGGCACCCCACCCGGGCGAGCGCGAACGTGCGCTCGACGCGCTGCGCTGGCGCCTCGCCGACGAGTTCACCACGGCGGCGCCCGACGGCTTCGGTGCGCTGCTCGCGCGCGCGGTGCAGCTCCGACTCGCGTGGCGCCGGGCGACCTGGGACCCCGATGCCGGTTGGGCCGAGCTCGAGGCGACGCTGCGGCGGATCGAGGCCTCCCATGCCTAACGTCGGTAGGATCGTCGCCGTGAGCGGACCGCTCATCACCGCCTCGTTCAACGAGCCGGTGGTCCAGAACGAGGTCGGCTACGCCCTCCTGGACGGCCTGCGGCTCAAGGCGGAGCTGATCCGCGTCCGTGGCGACTACGCCGACCTGCAGGTGTTCGAGGACACGATCGGCCTCTACGTCGGTGGCCAGGTGGAGTTCACGGGCGAGATGCTGTCCGCCGAGCTCGGGCCGGGACTCCTGGGCCGGGTGGTCGACGGCCTGCAGAACCCGCTCTTCGAGCTCGCCGCCGCGAGCGGGCACTTCCTGCCGCGCGGCCGCTACCTCGACCCGCTCGACCGCGAGCGTCGCTGGCCCTTCACGCCGAGCGTGACGGTCGGCGACGCGGTGCTCGCCGGCGACGCGCTCGGCACGGTGCCCGAGGGCCAGTTCCTGCACCGCGTGATGGTGCCCTTCGACCTCGAGGGCTGGTGGACCGTGCGCGCGATCGCCGCTGCGGGCGACCACACCGTCGCCGACGTGATCGCGACGATCGACGACGACCGCGGCCACACGCGTGAGGTGCGCATGCTGCAGCGCTGGCCAGTCAAGCGGCCGCTGCGCGCCTACCGCGAGCGGCTCCGGCCCGAGGAGCCGCTCGTCACGAAGATCCGCATCGTCGACACGCTCTTCCCGGTGGCGCGCGGCGGCACCTTCTGCGTCCCCGGTCCGTTCGGGGCGGGGAAGACCGTGCTGCAGCAACTCATGAGCCGCCACGCCGAGGTCGACGTGGTGGTGATCGCCGCCTGCGGCGAGCGCGCCGGCGAGGTGGTCGAGACGCTGCGCGAGTTCCCCGAGCTCATCGACCCGCGCACCGGCCGCAGCCTGATGGAGCGCACGGTGATCGTGTGCAACACCAGCTCGATGCCGGTGGCGGCGCGCGAGGCCAGCGTCTACACGGCGGTCACGATCGCCGAGTACTACCGTCAGATGGGGCTCGACGTGCTGCTGCTCGCGGACTCGACGAGCCGCTGGGCGCAGGCGCTGCGCGAGGTGTCGGGCAGGCTCGAGGAGATCCCCGGCGAGGAGGCGTTCCCCGCCTACCTCGAGTCCGTCATCGCCGCCTTCTACGAGCGCGGCGGCCTGGTGTCGCTGCGCGACGGGTCGACCGGGTCGGTCACCATCGGCGGCACCGTCAGTCCGGCCGGCGGCAACCTCGAGGAGCCCGTCACGCAGGCGACGCTCAAGGTCGTGGGCGCGTTCCACGGGCTGTCGCGCGAGCGCTCGGACGCCCGGCGCTACCCCGCGATCGATCCGCTCGAGAGCTGGAGCCACTACCTCGGCGTCGTCTCCCGGAGCGACGTCGCGTTCGTGCGCGCGCTGCTGCGCGCCGGCCACGAGGTCGAGGAGATGATGAAGGTGGTCGGCGAGGAGGGGACGGCCCTCGACGACTTCGTCCGCTACCTGCAGGCCGAGTACGTCGACGCCGCCTACCTCCAGCAGGACGCGTTCGACGACGTCGACGCCGCCACCGGCGCCGAGCGCCAGAGCGCGGTGTTCGGTGAGCTGGTGCGCCTGCTGCGCACGCCGCTGCGGCTCGACGACAAGGACGGCGCCCGCCGCCTGTTCGCGCGCATGACGCAGGCGACGAAGGAGTGGAACCGCTGCCCCTGGGGCGAGGCGTCGTTCGACGCTGCTCGCGAGCGTCTGCGCGCGCTCGTCGCGGAGGTGAGCCCGGATGCATAAGGCCTACGTGCGGCTCGAGCGCATCGCCGGGAACGTCGTCGCGGTGCGCGCGGGCGACGCCACCTACCGCGAGCTGGCGCAGGTGAGCTGGCCCGGCGGGTCGTCGCTGGCGCAGGTGGTGCGGCTCGAGGGCGACCGCGCCTACCTGCAGGTGTTCGCCGGCGCCCGCGGGTTGCCGACCGACGCGCGGGTGCGCTTCCTCGGTCGCCCCATGCGGGTGAGCGCCTCCGACGCGATCCTCGGCCGGGTGTTCGACGGCGCGGGACGGGCGCGCGATCGCGGTCCCGCGATCGACGACGAGGTCATCGACATCGCCGGGCCCTCCGTGAACCCCGCCAAGCGGGTCATCCCGCGCACGATGGTCCGCACGGGCATCCCGATGATCGACGTGTTCAACACCCTGGTGGAGAGCCAGAAGCTGCCGATCTTCTCCGTGCCGGGTGAGCCCTACCTCGAACTGCTCGCGCGTCTCGCGCTGCAGGCCGAGGTCGACCGCATCGTGCTGGGTGGGATGGGGCTCAAGCACGACGACTACCTCTACTTCCGCGACACCCTCGAAGCGGCTGGGGCGCTGGCGCGCACGGTCGCGTTCATCCACACCGCCGCGGACCCGACGGTCGAGTGCCTGCTCGTGCCCGACCTGGCGCTGGCGGTCGCCGAGCGCTTCGCGCTCCGTGGCCATCGGGTGCTGGTGCTGCTCTCCGACATGACGAACTTCGCCGACGCGCTCAAGGAGGTGGCCATCACGATGGAGCAGATCCCGTCGAACCGCGGCTACCCCGGCGACCTCTACAGCCAGTTGGCGGCCCGCTACGAGAAGGCGGTCGATTTCGACGACGCCGGTTCGATCACGATCCTGGCGGTCACCACCATGCCCGGCGACGACGTGACCCACCCCGTGCCCGACAACACCGGCTACATCACCGAGGGGCAGCTCTACCTGCGCGGTGGGCGGATCGAGCCGTTCGGCTCGCTCAGCCGGCTCAAGCAACTGGTCAACGGCGCGACGCGCGACGATCACCGCCCGCTCATGAACGCGATGATCGGCCTCTACGCCGGCTACCGCGAGACGCTCGAGAAGCGCGCCATGGGCTTCCGCATGAGCGACTGGGACGAGCGGCTGCTGCGCTACGGCGTCGGCTTCGAGGAGCGGTTGATGAGCCTCGCCGTCGATCTGCCGCTCGAGCGCGCGCTCGACGTGGGCTGGCGCCTGCTGGCCGAGTCGTTCGAGCCGGCCGAGACCGGTCTGGCGACGGCGCTCATCGAGCGCCATTGGCCGGGGGTGCCGGCGTGAGCCGCGTCGTCGCCAGCAAGCACGAGCTCAAGCGCCAGCGCGACGCGCTGGCGCGCTACCGGCGCTACCTCCCGACGCTGCGCCTCAAGCAGCAGCAACTCCAGGTCGAGCTCCGGCGCGTCGATCGCGCGGTGCAGGAGGTGAGCGACGAGGAGGCGCGCGTGCGCCGCGAGCTGGGCGAATGGATCGATCTCTGGGCCGAAGGTCAGGCCCTCGACGCGTTCCTCACGATCGAGGAGGTGCGCATCGGGGAGACGAGCGTGGCGGGCGTGAGCGTGCCGACGCTCGAGGGCGTCACCTACCTCCGTCGCCCGCCGCCCCTCGAGGCGACGCCGTCGTGGGTCGACGACGCGCTCCCGGTGCTGGAGCGGCTGGTGGAGGCGCGCCTCCGTCGGCGGGTCCTGGCCGAGGGCCGCAGCCGCTTGGCCGACGAGCTCCGGCTCACGAGCCAGCGCGTGAACCTGTTCGAGAACGTGAAGATCCCTGCCGCCGAGGAGGCCCTGCGCACCATCCGCATCGCGCTGGGCGACCTGCAAGCGGCCGAGGTGGTGCGCGCCAAGATCGCGAAAGCCAAGAGCATGGAGCGGGAGCGCGCGGTGTGATCGTCCCCATGAAGCAGGTGACGCTCGCGAGCGCCCGCCCCGAGCAGGAGGCGATGCTCGCCGCCCTGCAGGACGCCGGGGTGCTGCACCTGGCCGGGGCGCCGAAGAGCTCCGCCGACGGCGCGGCCATCGTCCGGGCGCGGCTCGAGACCGCGCGGCACGCCGCCTTCGTGCTCGCCGAGGCGGCGCGGCCGGCGCGTGACGGACGGGGACCGAAGGACGGCGATCGGCCTGCTCCCGCCCGGAGGTCGTCGGAGGAGGTCGTGGCCGAGGTCGAGCGCCTCGCCGCACGCCTCGAGGACCTGCGCCGGACCCACGATGAGCTCGACGTGCAGCAGCAGCGCCTGGCGCCGTTCGGCGCCTTCGACCCCGCCACCATCCGGCGGCTGTACGCCCAAGGCGTGGGCGTACGCTTGGCTCGCCCACCGCGCCGGCAGCCACCGGACGCCATCGACGATGCCGCATGGGTGGAGCTCGGCCACGACCGGGAGCACCTCTTCCTCGCGTTGGTCGGGGACCGCGAGGCGGTGGAGGCAGCGAAGGTACGAGACGAGATCCCGCTGCCCGACACGTCGCCCGAGCAACTGGTTCGTGCGATCGAGGAGGTCGGCGACGAGCTGCGTCGCACGCGCGAGCGGCTCGAGGACCTGAGCGTCGCGCGGCCCGACGTCGAAGCGTGGCTGCGGCGAGCCGAGGACGAGCTCCGCTTCGAGGAGGCGCGCGCGGCCACGGAGACCGTCGGCGCCGTGAGCGTGCTGCGGGGCTACGTCCCGGCCGAGGAGGT
>SKWV01000319.1 GCA_007128755.1 Trueperaceae bacterium | reverse complement strand
GTCCGCCCCGGCCGCGAGCGCGGCGGCGGCGGTGCCGGCCGGTGCGCCGAGCGCCTCGTCGAGCGCTCCCGCGGCCTCGTGACCGCTCACCACCAGGGCCGCCAGCATGGCGCTCTGGTCCTCGATCTCCACCTGGTCGAACACGAGGTGCGCGCGCAGCGACGCCAGGACGCGCTCCGCTCGAGCGTCGTCGACGGCGACGTAGAGCTCGTGCTCGCGCCGGAAGACGGTGACGTCGGCCTGCGGTCGGCCGCGGTGGTCGAGCAGCATCGCTCCGAGGGCGCCGCCGACCGAGAGGGCCCGGACGTCGTGGCTCACCTGGGCGTTGAGGAAGTCGATCCGATCGGGTCCGCGCAGGCGAAGCCCGCCGTGGGGCACCAGCGGCACGACGACCGGCTCGCCCGCTGCCAGCGCCCGCGTCTCGGCCGCGGCGTCGCCGAGGTGCGCGATCGCTCCGTCGGCGACGCCGACGAGGCCGCTCGCGACGTGGGCCGACGAGCCGACGACGGCGCTCCAGGGGTTCGGGATCTCGTCCCTCGCGGCCTCCGCCGCGCGAGCGTCGGCCGTGCCGGGATCAGTCGGTGTCATACGCGATGCTACGGCACGCGCCCCCGGGGACGGTGTCTCGCGCACGCAGGGCCACGCTCACGCCCCGGCGTGCGTGGGCGCCGTCGACGGCGCCCCGAGGTCGATGAGCGCGAACTCGTAGGCGTTCACGACCCGCACGCCGTCCTCGGTGACGTACTCGCGCGGCGCGTTGGCGCCCGAGAGGTGGACGTGCCCGTGGACGTGCAGGCGTGGCCGCCACAGACGATGGAAGCGGTTGAAGGCCGCCACGCCGCGGTGGGCGTAGTCGCTCCCCTCGTGAGGCCCCTTGGGGGGGGCATGGGTGAGCAGCACGTCGACCGCGCGGCCGTGACGCAGCCGGTTGAGGAGCAGGCGTGGCGTGAGGGCCGCGACCATGGCGCTCATCGCGCGCTCCGTGTACTGGTGCGGTCCCGGGCGGTAGCGGGCGCTCCCCTCGATACCGGCGACGAGCAGGCCACCGACCTCCACCACGCGGCGGTGGGCGTTGATGCAGCCGCCCGGCAACCGGACCTCGTCCGGCTCGTCGGCGCTCCTCAGGTAGGCGTTGCCGTGGTTGCCGATCACGTAGACGGGCGGGACGCGGAGCTTGGTGGCCATGAACTCGAGCAGGTAGCCGGGCAGGTCGCCGGCGCACAGCACCGCGTCGAACGGTGGCAGGTTGGCGGGGAAGTTCTCGGAGTAGACGACCGGCGAGACCGCGTCGGCGACGGCGAGGATGCGGGGCCCTGCGTCGCCGCGTGGCCCCTGCCTCGTCGTCGCCGTGGGCCTCAGGGCCCGTCCGCAGCGCCGGACGCCGCCGGCGTTCCGCTCACTCGCCACTCGAGGCCCGCCCAGATGAGGTCCTGGATGTCGCCGTCGAGCACCGCGTCGGGATCGTGGCGCATGAGGGCCGTGCGGTGGTCCTTGACGTACTGCTTGTCGAGGACGTACGAGCGGATCTGCGAGCCCCACTCGATCGCCTTCTGGTCGCCGCGCGCCTTGAGCTGCTCGTCGAGCCGCCGCCGCTCCTCACGCTCCCAGAGCCGGGAGCGCAGGACGGTCATCGCCTTCTCGCGGTTCTTGATCTGCGACTTGCCGTCCTGGCACGTGACGACGATCTCGTCGGGCGTCCCCCCGCGGTACACGACGCGCACCGCCGAGTCGGTCGTGTTGACCGACTGCCCGCCGGGTCCGGAGGAGCGGTACACGTCGACCCGGATGTCCTTGGGATCGATCGCCACGTCGTAGTCGTCGTCGATCTCGGGCATCACCTCGACCGAGGCGAAGCTGGTGTGGCGCCGGTTCTGGGCGTCGAAGGGGCTCACGCGCACGAGGCGATGGACGCCGCCTTCGGCCTGCAGCATGCCGAACGCGCGCTCGCCGCGCACGATGATCTGGGCGTAATCGATGCCGTTCGGGGCCGCATCGTTGCCGACCGCGTCGAGCAGCTCCACCTTGAAGTCGTTGCGCTCGGCGTAGCGGCGGTACATCCGCAGCAGCATGCCGGCCCAGTCCGACGACTCGGTGCCGCCCGCGCCGGGCTTGATCGTGACGATGGCGGCCCGGGAGACGTGCTCGCCCTGGAAGAGCGTCTCGCGGTAGAGCTCGTCGAGGGCGCGCTGCACGCGCGCCTCTTCGGCCTCGAGCTCGTCGCGGTCCTCGTCGCCCGCCATCTCCCACAGCTCCGCCAGCCCGACGACGTCGCCGTGGAGCCGTTCGAAGCCCTCGACGACGCGCCGAAGCCGCGTCGCCTCCTGCGTCAGGGTGCGGGCGCGTTCGGGGTCGTTCCAGAAGGTCGGGTCCTGCAACAGCGGGTCGAGCTCACTCAGCCGGGCCTTGGCGCCAGCGAGGTCAAAGATACCCCCGTAGGGTGGCGAGTCGGTCGAGCATGATGTTCGTCAAGATCGTGCCTCCGAGCACCACTCTACCGCGCCCGAGAACCGTGCTCCGTGCGCTGGCCGCGAGCTCCGGAGCGGCGCGTGTGACGGCCTACGTGATACCATCGAAGGGCAGACCCAGTGCGCGTTGCGCGGTTCTCACGACGACTTCCACTCGCACGGGCTGGGCCCCCGGCTGGCTGCCGAGGCGCTCGACTCCGTCTACTTCACCTGCCGCACGTCCCGAGGAGGCGATCGGGTGGCCTTGCTCGACAATCTTGGGCTCCGCGACGTCATCGACATCCTCATCCTTGCCGTCCTGTTCTACCAGGCCTACGCCCTGCTCATCGAGTCTCGCGCCTGGAACGTGTTCCGCGGGCTCGCGGCGCTCCTCGGGCTGTGGTTCGTGGCCACGCAGTTCGGGCTCGACGCCACGCGCTTCCTGTTCGACCGCGTGGCCCCCGTCGCCTTCATCGCCATCGTCGTCGTCTTCCAGCCGGAGCTGCGAGCGGCGCTCGAGCGGGTCGGGCGAGGCCGTCGCCGGACGCGGCCGGGGAGCGATCCGGTGCAGGAGATCATGAACGCCGTCCGCGAGCTCTCGCAGGCGCGCATCGGCGCCCTCATCGCGGTCGAGGCCACCACACCCCTGAACGACTACGGTCGGGCCGGCGTCGAGTTGTCCGCTCCGGTGAGCGCGAGCCTCCTCCAGACCCTCTTCGCGAGCAGCGGTCCGCTGCACGACGGCGCCGTGATCATCAAGGACGACGTCGTCTCGTACGCGGGCGCCATCCTGCCGCTCTCGGACCGCGACAAGGAGGAGGGCTGGGCCGCCAAGCTCGGCACGCGTCACCGCGCCGCACTCGGGCTGTCGGAGGTCTCCGACGCGCTCGTGCTCGTCGTCAGCGAGGAGCGGGGGACGGTCTCGGTCGCGCGCGAAGGGCGGCTCGTCACCGACATCGCGCCCACCGACGTGCTGGCGGTCCTCCGGGAGGTCTACGAATCATGACGATGAAGGCGCTGCTCGCCCGGCTCGCCCACCAGTGGCCGCGCAAGGTGGCGGCGGTGGTGCTGGCCTTCGTGATGTGGCTGTTCGTCTCGACGGCCGAGACCGGCACCGCGCAGCGCAGCATGCTCGTGCCCATCACCACGCTCGGCAACACGCCGGACCAGGTCGTGGTCGGGCTGCCGCCGTTCGCCGAGGTGACGGTGTCGGGTCCCACCAACCGCGTCGACCGGCTGCGGCCCGAGAGCATCGAGGCCGTCATCGACCTCACGGGGCTCAGCGGCGACTTCCAGGCTCCGGTGGTCGTCACGCCGCCGCAAGGCGTGGCGCTCGAGCGCGTGAACCCCAACGAAGTGCTCGGCATCCTCGAGCGCGTCACGACCAAACAGGTCCCCGTCCAGGTCGTCTACCTCGGAACGCCGCCGGCCGACGTCCGACTCCGCAGTGCGAGCGATCCCGACGTGGTGACGGTGCGCGGCCGGGCGCCGCGCCTCGAGCGCGTGGCGCAGGTGATCGTGGCCGTCGATCCCACCGACGGCGTGGACGCCGCCGTCCCCTACGCGGCCGACGCCGCGGGCCGCCCGGTCGACGAGGTGACGATCGCGCCGGCGTCCATCACCGTCACCACCGCCGCGGAGAGCGTGCTGGTCAGGCGCGAGGTGGAGCTCGAGCTCGAGCTCGAGGAGCGGCCGCCCCGGCTCGTGTCCGCGACGCTCGACCAGGAGAGCGTGGTCGTCGCCGGTCCGCCGACGGTCGTCGCGGCGCTCGGGACGCTGCGCGCGAGCGTCGACGTGCCTACCGAAGGGTTGGCGGGCGGTCGCTATACTCGTCCGGTGACGATCTCGACGCCGAGCGGCGTCGTGGTCGTGAGCGAGGTGACCGCGACCGTCGAGTTCGCGCCAGCCCCGGCGGACGACTGACCGCCCGAGGGGCGGCGACCGGCGCCGGCGCCCGGGCTCGGCGCGACGTGCGCACGCCAGACGGAGTGAAGTCGTGATCCATCCCATCCGCCTCTACGGCGACCCCTGCCTGCGCCGGCGTGCGCGGCCCGTGACCGAGTTCGACGAGGCGCTCGCGGCGCTCGCCGACGACATGATCGAGACGATGCTGGACGCCAACGGCTCCGGGCTGGCCGCGCCGCAGATCGGCGTGGAGCGCCGGCTCTTCGTCATGTCCGGCTTCGCCAACGGCTACCCGGACCCCGACGCGCCCCCCTCCCCCGACGAGGAGCGGGCTGCGGCCGAGGTGATCGTCAACCCCGAGCTGACCCTGCGGCACGGCACCCACCACGCGGTGGAGGGCTGCCTCAGCCTGCCCGACCTGGTGCACGAGGCCGTGCCGCGCTCCTCCACGCTGCACCTGCGCTACCAGGACCTGCAGGGCGCCCACCACCAGCGGCCGGTGCGCGGGCGCGAGGCGGTGGTGGTCCAGCACGAGTACGACCACCTCGACGGCGTGCTCTTCATCGACCGGTTGGACGAAGGCGAGCGGCTGGCGTTCATGGACGAGCACCGCGCCGAGCTGGCGCAGTTCCAGCGCGAGGCGAAGGCGTTCCTCAAGGACCTGCGCGGCACGCCCGCGCGCCGGAGGCGGCGATGAGCGACGCCGGCAGGCTGCGCCTGGCGGTCTTCGGCAGCCCGGCGTTCAGCGTACCGACCCTGGAGCGCGTCGCGGCGCGGCACGACCTGCGCCTCGTCGTCGCGCAGGACGACAAGCCTGCGGGCCGGAAGATGCGCCCCACGCCACCCGCCGCCGCCGTCTGGGCCCGCGAGCGGGGTGTGCTGCTGCGGCAACCCGAGCGTCTCAAAGGGAACGAGGCGTTCCTCACGGTGCTGCGCGAGCTCGACCTCGACGTCGCGGTCACGGCCGCGTACGGCAAGATCCTCCCGAGCGCGCTGCTGGGGGTGCCGCGGCACGGCGTGCTCAACGTGCACGCCAGCCTGCTCCCCGCCTACCGCGGCGCGGCGCCCGTCCAATGGGCGCTCATCGACGGCTGCCGCGAGACGGGGGTGAGCATCATGCAGACCGAGACCGGTCTCGACACCGGCCCCGTGCGGCACGTCCGGCGCATCCCCATCGCACCCGACGACGACGCCGCCACGCTCATGGAGAAGCTCGCGCACCTCGGCGCCGACGCGCTCGAGGAGGCGCTCGACATGCTGGCCCGCGGGGCCCTGCCGAGCGTCCCCCAGGATGACGACGCCGCCACCTACGCGCCCCGCCTCACGCGCGACGATGGACGGGTACGGTGGCACGAGCCCGGCGGGCGCATCCTCGACCGCCATCGCGGCGTCGCGATCTGGCCGGGCTCCTGGACGACGGTGGACGGCGACGACCTCAAGGTCCACGACATGGCGATCGCGACCGGCCGGGGTGACGAGGCGCCCGGCGTTCCGCCCGGCGTGTCGCCCGGACACGGCGAGGGACGCGACCCGGGTACGATCACGGCGATCGATGCACACGGCGTGCACGTCGCCACCGCCGACGGCACCATCGTCGTGCGGGAGGTGCAGGCACCGAGCCGCGCCCGCACGCCCGCCGCAGCATGGGCTCGCGGGGCCCGCATCGAACCAGGGGTGACGCTTGTCTAAAGTCGCGATCGTGGGACGGCCGAACGTCGGCAAATCGAGCCTGTTCAACCGGCTCGTCGGGCGGCGCGAGGCCATCGTCGCGGACGAGAGCGGCGTCACGCGCGACGTCAAGGAGGCCGAGGTCGTCACCGACCGCGGCGACCGCTTCACGCTGCTCGACACCGGTGGCTTGTGGTCGGGTGACCGCTGGCAGACCGACATCCGCGCGCGCGTGTCGGACGCGCTCGAAGACGTCTCCCTCGTGCTCTTCTGCTTCGACGGGCGCACGGGCGTGCATGCCGGCGACGAGGAGATCGCGCACTGGCTCCGTACGAAGGGCATCGAGACCCTGCTCGTGGCGACCAAGGTCGACGATCCGCAGCACGAGGACGCGCCCGCCTTCCAGGAGGGCTACGCCCTCGGCTTCGGCGAGCCCTTCCCCACCGCCGCCGAGCACGCTCGCGGGACCTACGAGCTGATCGACGAGATCGTCGAGCGCCTGCCGAAGCGGGGCGAGGACGACGACGACGAGGCCGAGCTCTCGCCGATCCGCGTCGCGGTCGTCGGCCGCCCCAACGTCGGCAAGTCGAGCATCGTCAACGCGCTCCTGGGCAAGGAGCGCGTGATCGTCGCCGACCTGCCGGGCACCACCCGCGACGCGGTCGACGTCCGCTTCGAGTACGGCGGCCGCCCCTTCGTGCTGGTCGACACCGCCGGCCTCAGGCGCAAGCCCTCGGAGGACGTCGAGTACTACGCCTCGCTCCGCTCCGAGGAGGCGATGTGGCGCGCCGACGTCGCCGTCTTGGTGATCGACCCGTTCGAGCTCGGCGACCACGAGATGCGCGTCGCCAACATCGCCCTCGAGCGCGGGGTCCCGGTGGTGCTGGCCATCAACAAGTGGGACCTCGTCGACGACGAGCAGCTCGAGGTCCGCCGCAAGGACATCGCGCAGCAGCTCCGTCACCTCGACTTCGCGCCGCGCGTCGAGACGTCGGCGCTCACGGAGTTCGGGCTGTTCGAGCTGCTCTCGATCACCGTCCGGCTCTACGACACCGCCCGCAGGCGCATCGGCACCGGGGCGCTCAACGGCTGGCTCGAGGTGTGGACGCAGCGCCAGGCGCCGCCCAACTTCGCCGGCAGGCCGCTCAGGATCTACTACGGCTCACAGGTCGACATCGCCCCGCCGACGTTCATGTTCTCGGTCAACAACGAGAAGCACGTCACCCGGCCCTACGAGCAGTACCTCCGCAACCGCATCCGTGAAGACCTCGGCTTCACCGAGATCCCCTTCCGCACCATCTTCAAGTCGCGCCGCGACGACGGCGGCAAGCGCGTCCGGACCTGACGCGCTCGCCGCTTCGGCAAGCGCGTCCGGACCTGACGATCAGGAGCGCTCGACCTCGAGCGTGACCTTGACGTTGCCCTTGCGGGTCTCGCCCTTCACCGCGCGCACCCGGAACCGGCCCAGGCCCTCGGCCCAGACCTCGTCGCCCTCCCCCGCCTCGCTCCGCTTGTCGGCGCTGCGGCCGTTCACGGACACGCGACCGGCGGCGACGCCCTTCGCGAAGTAGGAGCGCGACACGCCGAAGGCGCGCGCGCCCAGCACGTCGACGCGCAACGCCGGGACGACCGCGTCCACGACCCGCTCGCGCCCGACGCTGACGCGTTCCGGCGGCACGACCTCCGCCTCCGTGCGCGTGCCGGCGACGGTGAGCGGCCCCAACGCCG
>SKWV01000310.1 GCA_007128755.1 Trueperaceae bacterium | reverse complement strand
CTCGCCACCTCCTCGGCCGACGCCGCGCACCCCCGCTCGATGGCCGCCTCCGCCACGTCGCCCGGCAGCGCCTCGGTGATGCTCGGCAGCCACCCGCGCGCCTGCTCCCGCAGTGCCCGGGTCGAGGCGGCATGGTGCTCGACGAGGCTGAAGAGCGCCATCGCCTCCGCCGCCTCGCCCTGCGCCACTCGCACCTCGGCCAGCAGCTTCAGGAACTCGAGCACGCGCGGCGTCTCCCCGACGCGAAGCGCCAGCTCCAGGGCGCTCCGCAGCTTCTCCTCGGCGCGCACCACGTCGCCCTCGGCCAGGTCGAGAACGCCCTCGCGCGCGAGCGCGCTCGCCTCCACCGAGGCGTCGCCGATGCCCCTCGCCACCCGCAAGGTGTGCTCGTTGCACTCCCGCGCCGCGGCCCGATCGCCCGTTCGCGCGTGCAGCATGCCGAGGTTCGACGTCAGCGAGAGCAGGTCGCGCTCGTTGCCATCGGAGCGGGCGAGCGCCATCCCTTCCGCCCACGACCGTTCGGCGCGCTCGACGTCGTCGAGCTCGAAGTAGAGCAGCCCCAGGTTGTTGAGGAGTCGCGCCTGACGGAGCGTGTCGCCGGTGCCGCGGAAGGCGTCCAACGCCGCCCGCATGCGCCCGAGGGCCGCCGAAGGATCTCCGGAGAGCTGCAGCGCGAGCCCGAGGTTGGCGTGCGCCACCCCGTGCTCACGACGGTCGTCCACGCCCTCGGCGAGCGCCAGCGCCTCCTCGTAGGCGCGCGTCGCCTGCTCGTACTCACCGAGGTGGACGCTGGTGACGCCGATCACCTGCAGCGCCTTGCGGACTCCGGCCTCGTCGCCCTCGTCCCGGGCCCACGCGAGCCCCTGCCGCGCGAGTCGCAGCGCCTCGCCGTACTCGCCCAGGTAGCGGCGGAGGCGCGCCTCGGCGACCAACGTCGGTCCGGAGGCGAGGTCGTCGTGCGCTGGCGGCCCGCCCCGCTCGCGAACCGAACGGAAGAGCGCCGCCCCCTCGCGGAAGCGCGAACGGGTCTCGAAGTAGGTCGTGAGCGTGTCGACGGCCGAGTCGAACGCGCTTCCAGGCGGCGTGGCCAGCAGCGCCCCCCGGATGTTCTCGCGCTCCGCGTCGACGACGTCGAGCGCCTCCTTCTGTCGGCCCGCGCGCAGCAGGGCGGCCGACTGGCGGACGTGACGCAAGTAGAAGCTCACGTGCCGCCTGGCCGCATCCGCCGCCTCGGCCGGATGACCGGCGAGCTTCTGCCGCGCGAACTGATGCAGCAGCGGGTGGAAGCCGTAGCGCCCCTGGCGGTCGACGCGCAGCATCGACTTGTCGACGAGCGCCGCCAGGGTCGGGATCGTGGCCGTCGCGACGGCGCCCGCCGCGTGCCGGTCGAAGCCGCCGCGGAAGACGGCGAGGCGTCGCATCACGCTGCGCTCCCGGGGGGAGAGCAGTCGCCACGAGTGCTCGAACGCCCCGCGCATCGTCCGGTGGCGCTCGGGGACGTCCCGAAGACTGGTGACGAGGGTGTCGAGATCGCGCTCGATCTCGAGGACGAGCTCGGCCGGCGGCATCACCCGCACGCCGACGGCCGCGAGCTCGAGCGCCAGCGGGAGCCCGTCGACGAGACGACAGATCCTGACGACGTGAGGCACGTCGCTCGCCGTCATCTCGAAGTCGGGACGGGCGCGCCGCGCGCGCCGCGCGAAGAGCCGCACGGCGTCGAACCGCATCGCTTCGTCCGCGTCGGCGGCGTCATCGTCCGGGTACGGCAGCCCCGCCAGCGGGAACACGCGCTCCTGCTCGAGATCGAGGCGCTGGCGGGAGGTCACGAGCAGGCAGAGACGCGGACACGACGCCACGAGCGACGAGAACACATCGACCCCGTCGATCAGGTGCTCGGCGCCGTCGCACACCAGCAGCATCTCACGCTCGCCGATCCCGTCGATCACGACGTCGAGCGGATCATCCGCACCGCGCCTCTCGAGCGCGAGCGCATCGGCGACGTGCGCCGCGATGGAGTCGTCCGGGCGCAGGGCGCCCAGCGACACGGCGTACACGCCGCCCGAGAACGATCCCCAGCCATGCAGCTCGAAGGCGACCTGATGCGCCAGACGGCTCTTGCCGACCCCGCCCGGGCCGATCAGCGTGACGAGCCGCACGTCGGGCCGCGCCAGGAGCGACGCGATCTCGGCGAGTTCCGGATCGCGGCCCACGAAGCTCGTGCCGCGCGTCGGCAGGCTGCGCGGCGGCCGACTCCGCGCGGCGCCGAGGCGTTCGCGGAGCCGCTCTCGCGCGACCTCCGTGGTGGCCGCGAGGCCGAGCCCGAGCTCATCGGCCTCCCTCCGCGCCGCGCGGGCCCGAGGACTACCGCCGGCCAGCAAGAGCGTGTGGAGCCGCTCGAGGTCGTTCGGTTCCGGGACCACCTCGGTGAGGGCGAACGCCCGCTCGGCCTGACGGGCCGCCGCCTCGAACCGCTCCTGCGCCGCATCGGCCTCGGCGAGCTCGAGTCGGGCGCGCTGCACCCTCGACGCGATGAACTCCCGCGTGCCCAGGATCCACTCCTCGAGTTCGCTCCCGAGGTTCGGCACGTAGACCCCGTCGGCGAACGGCCCGCCATAGCCGGCGAGCGCCGCCGCCGCGTCGCCGCGGTCGAGTCGGTCGAGCACGTCGACCGCGTCGCACTCGACGCACGCCCGCACGCGCTGCCGGTCCGACTCGAGCGCGCCGGGAGCGCCGTGCCGGAGCTGGGCCAGCGCGACGGTGAGGCTCTTCATGTGATCGCGCGCATCCGGCCAGAAGAGCTCGGCCAGGTGACGACGATCCTGCGCGCCCTCGACGGCGAGGTACGCCAGCAGGAGGAGCGGCTTGGGACGGCCGAAGCGGCGCCCCGCGATCCCGAGGCCGCCCAGGGTCTGAAGCCTCATGGTCCGTGGAGCATAGACCTTCATGTCCGGGTTTGTGTGTACGTCGCTAACGTCCGTTAGGGCGCCGTTAGGGGTGAAGCGTGCAGGCTGTGACACCTGCCGGGCCACCGGCGGATCGTGGCCCGCGCAGGAACCGCTCGACTCGAGCGATCCGAACCACACGAGAGGAGCCACCATGCGGACGAGTCAACGCTCACTGAACGGCATCGACGTCGATGCGCTCAAGGAGACGATCTCGACGATCGAGGCGCAACCAGATCTCGCGCGCTTCGCCTTCCGCGCGAACACCACCTGGCGAGGGGGCGCGCGCGCGACGACGACCATCCAAGGGTTCTGGGGCGCGGGCCACGAGGACGACTCCCGCACGGAGCCGTTCGAGCTCGAAGGCGACGAGCCACCCGTCCTCCTCGGCGGCAACCGGGCCCCGAACGCCGTCGAGACCGTCCTCCACGCCTTGACGTCGTGCCTCACGGTCGGTCTCGTCTACAACGCCGCCGCGCGCGGCATCGAGATCGAGGCGCTCGACTTCGACGTCGAGGGGACGCTCGACCTGCAGCCGTTCCTGGGGCTGTCGGACGACCACCGCCCCGGCTACGACGCCATCACCGTCCGGTATCGCGTGCAGGCCGACGCGCCGCGCGAGACGATCGAGGAACTCTGTCGCTACGTCCAGCGGACGTCGCCCGTGATGGACGTCATCACCAATCCCGTGCCGGTGGAGGTCGTGCTGGAGGCATGACGCCACCACATCGTCCCGAACGGGACCCACGCTCTCCGGAGCGTGATCGGCACGTCGAACCGGACCGACCGAGCGAGGCGAGGACCGTCGACACCCCTCGCCTCGCCCGTGTGCTCCTCACATCAGGAGCACCCCTCCTCGACCCCCGCCCTCGCGTCCTGCGCCGCCGTGTACTTGACGAGGGCGCTCGCGACGCTGGCGACCACGAAGAGGGCGTTGATCGACTGCTCGTAGCCTCCCGGGATACGCGCTGCCAGCGTGCCTGCGGCGACCGTGAGGCCGAGATCCCGGAGCGCGGCGATGAACGGCTGCATGCCCCACCTGCTCTCGCGCACGCGACGAGACGGCGTGCGCCGTGGCCTGCGGAAGGGATGACGGTACCCGGACCGCCTCGGCGTCCGGGTTCGGAGTCCGCGGGCTGACAGGGTAGCGCGACCCGCCGTTCGCTCGGCCGGCGCTCGTCACGCCGCGAGGCGTCGCCGGCTACGCGACGACGAGCTCGATCGGATCCCCCTCGGCCACGTGCTTCATGGCCACCGAGTTCATGCAGTAGCGCTTGCCCGTCGGCGGCGGGCCGTCGGGGAACACGTGCCCGAGATGGCCGTCACACCGTGCGCACCGCACCTCGACACGCACCATCCCGAACGAGCGATCCTCGTGCTCGACGACCGACCGCTCCGAGAGGGGCTGCGTGAACGACGGCCAACCGGTGCCGGACTCGAACTTCTCGCCCGTCGTGAAGAGCGGGTTCCCGCACGCCGCGCACACGAAGGTACCGCTCTCCGTCGTGCCCAAGAAGCACCCTTCCCCCGGCCGCTCCGTGCCGTGCTGCCGCAGCACCCGGTACTCCTCGGGCGTCAGCCGCCGCTTCCACTCCTCGTCGCTCAGTCGCAGTACGTCGCTCATGGGCTCTCCTCCTCCCCCGATCGTCCCACGCTGCACCGTGTCGGACGTGCCGCGCAGGCGACGCCGCAGCAGGTCGGTCGCCTGCCAGGGGACGTCGAGCAGCCCCTCGAGCGGGCCGCGCCGGAAGACGGCGCGCCACAGCGTCGCCGCCAACGCCGCGACGGCGGTGAACGCCAACACGTTCCGCGCCGCCTCGCTCACGTCGCCCGACCGGAGCACGCCGCTCCAGGCGTGCAGCGCCAGCAGGTGGCCCACGTACACCGTGAGCGCGAGCTGCCCGAGCGCGACGAGCGGCCACGTGAGCCGCGGCAGCGCGTCGGCGGCGACGAGCGACAGCCCCAGCACGAGCGCCGCCGAACCCATCGACGCCAGCAGCCACGGCGGCATCTGACTGTGCGGCGCGGCGTCGAGCAGCGTGTGCCAGCTCGCCGCCGCGCCCGGTTCGCCCAGCACCGTCGCCAGGGACGACGCGAGGGGCGGTGCCGCCACCGCGGCGGCCGCACCGAGCGTCACGAGCGCGACGCGGACGCGGGCCGAGCGCAGGTCGCGGCGGCCGATCCACATGCCGAGCACGAACGGCGCGGCCCACACCGGCAGGGGGTACGGCCCCGAAGCGACCACGCCCACCACGATGCGAGCGAGCGGGTCGCTCCAGGCGATCGAGGAGCGATCGAAGACGTCCGGCGCCGTCATCCTGCCGATCAGGAAGACGACGGGCCCGAGCGCCACCAGCAGGGCCGCCAGCGCCAGCAGGACGCGGTCCGGGAGCCGGAGCACGAGGATCGCGATCAGGAAGAGCGCCCCGTACGTCTGCAGGATCACCAGGACGCGGTGGTCGAGGTCTTGGAGGAGCAGGCCGAGCGGCAGGAGGAGCGCCGCGCGCCAGGCGAGCTTCCAGCGCGCATCGGCGACGCTCGTAGTGCGCGAGGCGGCCAGGAGCGACACCCCGACGCCGGCGATGAGCACGAACAGGATGGACGCCCGGCCATGCGGCAACGCGTAGAGGCGTCCGGCGAGGTCGGTCCCGCCGGTCGGCCCGAAATGGACGACGAGCATGCCGACGATCGCGAGCGCGCGCGCGAGATCGACGCCGCGGATGCGCGGGCGACGCGCCGTGACGCCCGCCGTCGGCAGGGACGAGCCAGTGGTGCCCCTCGCGCCCGGCGGCAGCCTCGACCGGACATCCATGCGACCAGTCTGCGACCGCGGCTCACATGGAAGGGTGACGGGTGCGCCCATCGGCCGGGGCCGCGCTCAGCCGCCCTGCCGTCCCACCCACGCCATCGCCTTCTCGGCGAGCCGATCGAGCGCGATCACGCTCGCCTCGATGTGCTCGAGCTTGGTGTCTTCGATCTTGTTGTGCGAGATGCCGTGCAGGCTCTGCACGAACAGCATCACCGTGGGGACCCCGGCCCGCGCCATCTCGGCGGCGTCGTGCAGCGGCCCGCTCGGCAGGCGGTGCGAGACGCCCACCGTCTCCCGGATCGCCTCGTCGGCGAGCTCGATGAGCTCACCATGGAACGTGAACGGTTCGATCCGCCAGAGCTCGCTCCACGCCACCTCCACGTCGCCCTCGGCGGCGAAGCGCTCGCTCGCCTCGCGAGCCTCGCGCAGGAGCGTCGCGAGCCCTTCGGCCCCCAAGTGCCGCTGGTCGAGCGTGATGTCGCACTCCGCCACCACGCTGGTCACGATGCCGGGCCTGGTGACGCACGATCCGATCGTGCTCACACCGCCGTGCCGCTGCGTGATCGCGTAGATCTCAGGGCTCATCCGCGCCGCCGCGAGGAACGCGTCGCGTCGGCGATCCATCGGCGTCGAGCCCGAGTGCGCCGCCTGGCCGCGGAAGGCCAGCGCGTGCCGCTCGACGCCGAACGTGCCGAGCACCACCCCGAGCGGCAGATCGAGGTCGAGCAGCACCGGACCCTGCTCGATGTGGAGCTCGAGATAGGCCGCGGCGCGCTCGAGTTCGGCGTTCGCCTGAGGGGCGTGGTCGAGCTCCACCCCGCAGCGCCGGAGGGCGTCCTCGAGCCGCACGCCGTCCTTGTCGGTGCGGTCGCGCTCCTCGTCGGGCACGAGGGTGCCGCCGGCGGCGCTCGACCCCAGCAGGCTGCGTCCGAACCGGGCGCCCTCCTCGTCGGCCCAGTCCACCAGCCGGACCGTGACGGGAGGCCGACCGTCGTACTGCTCGGCGATCCGCCGTAGCGACTCCAGCCCAGCGAGCGTGTTCAGGGAGCCGTCGAGCCAGCCGCCTCCCGGGACGCTGTCCATGTGGCCGCCGATGAGGAGCTCGCGGTCGCTCTCGCCCCGCAGCGTCGACCAGAGGTTGCCGGCGGCGTCGTCGTGCGTCTCCACGCCGAGCGCGTCGAGCTTCTCGCGCAGCCAGCGCCGCGACTGGAGCCAGGTATCGGTCCAGGCGACGCGCCAGGCGCCGTCGTCGTCGGCCGTGAGCGCGCGGAGCTCCTGCAGTTCGGCGATCGTTCGTCTCGGGTCGACCTGCGGCATGCGAGCCTCCTCGGCCACGCCGTGCCGCCTGCTCGCGGCTTCGGGGTGTCGCCCATGGTACTGGACATCATCCTCGCCGCGGCACGCTGTGGCGGCCGCCCGCGGTGAGCGTCGCACCGCTTCGGCGCCGCGCGCCACCTATGCTGCGACGTGGGCCGAACCTCTCGTGTGCTGGCACTCGATGGCGGCGCCGCGTCGAGCGCGACCATCATCGACGCCGCGCTGGACGTCGGGATGGAGACGCGTGTCGAGGCCACGCTCGAGGCGTTCGAGCGCGCGATCGAGACGTGGCGGCCGACGCACCTGGTGATCGATCTCGGCCTGGACGACGTGGACGGCATCGAGGTGGTCCACCGCCTCGCGGCCCTGGAGTATGCCGGCAGGGTGGTCGTCACCGGCCACCTCGACCGCCGCGTGCTCGAGGCGGTGCGGCGGTCGGGCCACGCGCACGGCCTCTCGCTGACCACGCTGCCCCTGCCGCTCGACCTGCAGCACCTGCGGGAGGTGTTCGCCGACGCCGGTGAGAAGGAGCCGTTCGGCTCGGGCCGCGGAGACGTCCCGAACGCCGTGACGCCGAGCGCCGATGACTTGGCGCGAGCCCTCGATCTGCGCGACGTTCGGGTCGTCTACCAGCCGAAGGTCGAGTGTCGCACGGGGGTGGTCGTGGCGCTCGAGGGCCT
>SKWV01000136.1 GCA_007128755.1 Trueperaceae bacterium | reverse complement strand
TTCAACGCCGCGATCGATCCCGGCCTCTACCGGAGCCTCGACGGCGGGCGGACGTGGAGCGTCATCGACAGCCCGGCGCTCATGCGCCTCGGGGGACCGTACGCGCTCGCCATCCATCCCGACGACCACGACGTGTTGCTCGCCGGGACGCGCGACGGCCTCCTCACCAGCCGCGACGGCGGGCGGACCTGGGAGGTCTCCGGGCTCGAAGGCGTCCCGGTGACGGCGGTGACCTTCGTCCTCGAGGACCCCGTTCGCGCGTTCGCCTACGGCGCCACGCCGGACACGGGGCTCTTCGTCAGCGAGGATGGCGGCGCCTGGACGTCGCTGGACTTCGTGCTGGACGGCAACGACGCGGTGGGCTACATCGCGGTGGGACCGGCTCCCGAGGCCACGATCTACCTGGGGAGCTACGGGCAGAGCCTCTACCGGCGTTCCGGCGACGGATCGCGCTGGCAGCCGCTCGCCCTCAACGGCGTGCCGCAGTAGGCACGCTACCGAGCAGTTCGCTCGATCCCGGAGGGGCACGATGGCGCGCTCCGAGCGGGTCGGCCGGGGGCCGATCGGCTCGGAGCGCCATCGCGTCGCCACGTCTCGCGCTCCTGCACGGCCGCCGCGCACGGCCCGTATCGTGAGGCCGATGACGGCGACGGACCCCCGCACCGGCTGGCTCGTCTCCGCCCAGTCCGGCGCCACCACGCTCAGCCCCGCCCGCGACGAGGTGATCGCCTTCGACCTCGAGGGGCGGCCGGCGTCGTGGTTCGTCGCCGGGCGCACCTTCAAGCGCTCGCTGGCCTCCGACGTCTACGGCCGGCAGAGCGTCGCCGGCGTGCGTCGGCGATGGCGCGTGGCCGAGGACGAGGCGGTGGAGTTGTTCGAGCGGGCGATCGCCGTCGCGGCGGCGGCGCGTTCCGCGCTCGCGGCGGGCGACGCCCTGCCGCCAGCCGGCGTCGACCGGGACGCGCTCGCGGCGCGGCTCGAGGTGGCCTCGGCGTGGACGCCGGAGCGTCTGCGCGACGAGCGCGATCGCTTCGCCGCCGCCTACGCGCCCGTCAGCATCCTGCCGCCGGACCAGTACGGCGCCGTCGTGCTGCAGGCCACCTTCGGTTGCTCCTGGAACCGCTGCACGTTCTGCACCTTCTACCAGGACCGGCCGTTCGAGGTGCGCGCGCCGGACGCATTCGATCGGCACCTCTCGGCCGTGCAGGCGCTGCTCGGTCGCGCCGCCGCGTCGCGCCGCAGCGTGTTCCTCGCGGACGGCAACGCCCTCGTGCTCTCGAACGCGCGCCTCAGGCCGCTCATCGGCGCCGCGCGCGAGGCTTTCCCCGACCGGCCGCTGGCCGGCTTCGTCGACGTGTTCAGCGGCGAGCGCAAGCCCGTCCAGGACTGGCTCGAGCTGCGCCACCTGGGCCTGGAGCGCGTGGCCGTGGGGCTCGAGACGGGCCACGACCCGCTGCTGGCGTACCTGAACAAGCCCGGCAGCGCCGACGAGGCGGTCGAGTTCGTCACGACGCTGAAGGCGGCCGGGCTGAAGGTGGCGATCATCCTCATGCTGGGTGCGGGCGGGCGCCGCTTCGCGCGGGGGCACGAGCGTGACAGCGCCACGCTCCTCGAGCGCCTGCCGCTCGGCGCCGACGACATCGTGTACCTGTCGCCGTTCGTGCGGCACGCCGGCTCGGCATACGCCGAGCGCGCCGCGGACGACGGCCTCGAGGACCTGAGCGAGGCGGAACGCGCCGAGCAGGACGCGGCGCTCCGCGCGGCGGCGCGACGGGGCGTGAGCGCCGCCCGCGTCGCCCGCTACCACATCGACGAGTTCGTGTACTAGCCTGCGCCGGCAGCAGTATGGTGATGGGGACGAAGGGAGAGCATCATGATCCCGAAAGCGATGTTCGGTAGCACGGGTCACGAGAGCAGCCGCACGATCTTCGGCGCGGCGGCGCTCGCCTCGGTGACGCAGGCCGAGGCCGATCGGACGATGGAGACCGTGCTCGAGTACGGCCTCAACCACATCGATACGGCCGCGTCCTACGGCGACTCCGAGGTGCGCCTCGGGCCGTGGATCGAGCGCCATCGCGACGAGGTGTTCCTGGCGACCAAGACCGGCGAGCGCGGCGCTGCCCAAGCGCGGGACGAGATCCACCGCTCGCTCGAGCGGCTCCGCACCGACCACGTCGACCTGATCCAGCTCCACAACCTGGTCGACGAGGTGGAGTGGCGCCAGGCGCTCGGGCCGGGCGGCGCGCTCGAGGCCGCGATCGCCGCGCGTGACGAGGGGTTGGTGCGCTTCATCGGCGTCACCGGCCACGGGGTCGAGGTCGCGGAGCGGCACCTCCAGAGTCTCGAGCGGTTCCCGTTCGATTCGGTGCTGCTGCCCTACAACTACGTGTTGATGCAGAACACCGACTACGCGGCGTCGTTCGAGGACTTGGTCGCCGTCTGCCTGGAGCGCGGCGTCGCGATCCAGACGATCAAGGCGATCACGCGGCGGCCGTGGGGCGCGAAGGCGCAGGACCGCGCCACGTGGTACGAGCCGCTCGACGATCCCGAGACGATCGCGCTGGCGGTCGGCTGGGTGCTCGGGCGACGCGACTTCTTCCTGAACACGGTGGGCGACATCCAGGTGCTGCCGCTGGTGCTGGAGGCGGCGGCCGCGTTCCGCGAGCGGCCGAGCCCCGAGCAGATGCTGGCGCTGCTCGAGGAGAAGGAGATGGAGCCGCTCTTCACCTGAGCGCCGGGCGGCCCCCGGTCCATGGGGGCCGCCGTACGCCCGAGCTTACGTCCGCCCGCGGAGTCGGGGGTCGAGCGCGTCGCGCAGCCCGTCGCCCATGAAGTTGATGGAGAGCACGGTCAGCGAGATGAACAGGCCCGGCCACACCACCCGCATGGGGGTGATGGAGAGGTAGTCCTTGCCGTCGAACAGCAGGCGCCCCCAGGTCGGCACGTCCGAGGGGAAGCCCAGCCCGAGGAACGACAGCGCCGATTCCGTGATGATGGCGCCGGCCATGCCGAGCGACGCCGACACGAGGATCGGGCTCATCACGTTCGGCAGGATGTGGAACAGCATGATGCGGTTGTTGCCCGAGCCGAGGGCGTCGGCGGCCGTCACGAACTCGCGCTCCTTGACGGCGAGCACGTCGCCGCGCACCACGCGCGCGGTGTTCATCCACGAGGTCAGGCCGATCACGCTCACGATGAGCAGGAAGATGCCGGTCTGCGGTCCGAAGCTCGCCCGCAGCGGTTCTCGGAAGAGCATGATGATCACCAGCAGCAGCGGCAGGATGGGGAGCGCGAGGAACAGGTCGGTGAGCCGCATGAGCGGGCCGTCGAGGCGCGGGTAGTAGCCGGCGAGCTGACCGATGACGGTGCCGAGCACGATGCTGATCAGCATCGCCGCCACGCCCACGGCGAGGGAGACGCGGCCGCCGGCGAGGTTCTGCGCCAGCAAGTCGCGCCCTAAGTTGTCGGTCCCGAACGGCCGCTCGATCGACGGACCCTGGTTGCGGGCGCGGACGTTCGTCTCCGACGCCTTGACGGGGTAGAGGTACGGTCCGAGGAGCACCACGGCGACGATCGTGACGAACACGATCATGCCCACCACCGCGCCCTTGTGGCGGGAGAACTGGTGCCAGATCTCGGCGGCGCTCGAGCGCTTGCTCGCGGCGACGGGAGCCTGGAGGCCCGTGTCGGGGTTGGGCAGCCCGAGCTCAGTCATAGCGGATCCTCGGGTCCAGGAAGCCGTACGCGACGTCGGCTAAGATGTTGAAGAACACGATCAGCACCGCGAACATGAACGTGATGGTCTGCACGAGCGGGATGTCGGAGTTGTAGATGCCGCGGATGAGCAGGTCGCCGAGGCCGTTCACGCGGAAGATCTGCTCGGTGATGATCGCCCCCGTGAAGACGCCGGGGATGCCGAGGGCGATCAGCGTGACGACCGGGATGAGGCTGTTGCGGAGCACGTGCTGCAGGACGACGACGCTCTCCTTCAAGCCCTTGGAGCGCGCCGTCCGGGCGTAGTCCTGGTGGAGGTTGTCGAGCATGGTGGAGCGCATGAAGCGGCTCAACTGCGACGCGTTGAAGAACGCCAGCACGGTCACCGGCATGATCATCTGCTTGACCTGCTGCACGAACGAGGGCCAGTCGCGCACCACGAGCGTGGTGTCGTAGATCGACGGCAGCCACTTGAGCTGCACGCTGAAGATGATGATCGCCAGCAGCCCCGTGAAGAACGTCGGCACCGAGAAGCCGATCATGGAGACGAGCGTGCCGATCTGGTCGAACACGGAGTACTGCCGGTAGGCGGAGTAGACGCCCACCGGGATCGCGATGACGATACCGAGAAGATAGGCGAGCCCGACCACCCAGAGCGTCTGCGGGAGCCGCTGCACGATCAGGTCGGAGACCGGGCTGCGGGTCTGCCACGAGAGGATGCGCAGCCTGTTCTCCTTGCCGGGCAGGGCGAGGCCGGTGGCGTTCTCGAAGAGGCTGATGGGCTCGTAGACGAAGAACTGCCGCGCCCACTTGGCGTACTTGATGAGGAACGGGTCGTCGGCGCCGAGCGAGCGGCGCACCTGCTCGCGCACCTCGGCCGGGATCGTCAGCGGGAGGTTGCCCGTGGGATCGCCCGGTGCGAGGTCGAGCACGGCGAAGATGATGAAGCTGATGGCGAGCAGCGTCGGGATGGCGACGAGCAAGCGGCGAGCGAGGTAGCGGAGCATGGATGGAAGGGGGAGGGGGCGAACCCCCTCCCCATGTGGCTACTGGCCGCGGTACCAATCCGCGATGTTCCAGAGCTCGGAGTCCCACGACTGCTTGTGCGTGCCCATGAGCGTGTTCGACCGGGCCGAGACGTCGGCGCGGTGCACGAGGGGCATCACCGCGACGTCCTGGACGAGCATGTCGTTCAGGGTCTTGATGAGCTCGGCGCGCGCGTCGATGTCGACCGTCTGGGCGAGCTCCTGGCGGAGCGCGTCGTAGTCGGTGTTGCACCAGCGGTGCTGGTTGTTGCCGAGCCACTGGTTGGCGCGGCCGGAGATCTCGGCGCAGGTCCAGCGGTTGGCGTAGGACTCGACGTCGGTCCCGGCGGCGCTGCTGGTGAACATCTGGACGTCGGTCCAGAACTTGCCATAGGTGTCGGGGCTCGACGGGTCGTTGCCGAAGAAGACGCCCGCGTCGATGTTGCGCAGCTCGACCTCGACGCCGAGCTCTTCCCACCACTCCTTGATGAGCGCCTGGAAGTCCTGGCGCACGGCGTTCGTGGAGGTCTGGAAGAGGAGGCTGAAGCGGCGGCCGTCCTTGGCGCGCACGCCGTCGGCACCGCGCTCCCAGCCGGCCTCATCGAGCAGGCGGTTGGCCTCTTCGATGTCCTGCACGAGGCAGTCGTCGTTGGCCGTCGAGGCGTAGATCTCGGGCGCCGGGATGATGTTGCAGGTCGTCGCGCCCGTCGGGCCGTAGCCGATCTCGACCAGGATCTCGCGGTCGATCGCCTTGGACAGCGCCTGGCGGACGCGCAGGTCGGAGAGGATCGGGTGCGGGTTGTCGCCGCCCATGTACTCGCCGCGATCGTTCCCGAGCGAGGCGTCGACGTTGGTGAAGTTGACCAGGACACGCTCGACGGAGGTGCCGAACGAGGAGGTCAGCTGACCGATGCCGGCGGCCTCCATGCGCGCGAGGACCTCGGGCGCGACCTGGAGGTTCCAGGCCCAGTCGGCCTCACCCGTCTCGAGCACCGCGCGCGCGGCGGAGGCCGCGTCGCCGCCGCCCTTCAGGATCACGGTCTGGAAGGCGGGCTTGTCGGCCTCGCGGAAGAGGGGGTTGGCTTCGTAGGTCACGACGTCGTTGGGGCGGAAGTCGCTCACCATGAAGGGCCCGGTGCCGATGGGGCCGAAGTTCTCCGCGGCGCACTCCTGGGCGCGCACGCCCAGGCAGTTCTCGAACTGCGCCTTCTGGAGGATCGGCGACTCGGCGCTCACGAAGGCGGCGTACGGGAACGGCTTGGCGACGGTGAAGGTGATCGTCACCGCGTGATCGCCCGTCGCCTCGATGCTCTCGATGTCGCTGAAGAAGTTGCGGGCGGTGCAGCCGGCCTCGTCGCTCATGCAGTAGGCGCCGGTGAAGACGACGTCCGCCGAGGTGAAGGGCGTGCCGTCGGACCACACCACGTCGTCGCGCAGCGTCCAGGTGATGCTCCGCAGGTCGTCGCTGATCCCGCCGTTCTCCTGGGTCGGGATCTCGGTCGCGAGGTACGGGATGAACGAGCCGTCGGGCGCGTAGCGGGCGAGCGGCTCGAGCACGATGGACGATCCGTAGATGTCCTTGGTGCCGCCGGAGAGGTACGGGTTGAGGATCGAGACGGCCTGCCAGTACAGCAGGGTGACGGTGCCGTCGCGGCCCTGTTGTGCCAGGCTGGCGCCCATCAGGGCGAGCAGACCGACGACGAGCGTGGTGGTGCGAACGAACTTCATCGCAGAACCCCTCCTTCATTGTGTTGTGTGCTACGGAAGGCTAGCACGTTTTGAAGTAAGGGGAGCAAGGGGTCCGAGAAAGCCGCTGCCGTGCGTGGTGGACGTGTGCGCCCCGACACGCGTGCGGAGGCGTGGCCGGTCGATGGGGCGATCTAGGTCGTCGCCGTCGGCGCGAGCGGTGCTCGGCGCTGGTCGCCGCGACGGCGGAGGAGCCACGCGCCCGCGACCAGCACGGCCATGAAGACGAGACCGAGGAGCGGCTCGTTCGTGACGAGGGGCGAGAGGCCGTAGTCGGTCGCGGCGTGCGCGATCACGACCAGCCAGAGGTTGCCCGAGAGCGCATAGATGGTGCCGAAGATCAGCCAGGAGGCCACATTGAGGCCGAGGCGACCGACCAAGGCGCCCCCCTCGTGGCCGATGGCGAGGTAGCCGGGCAGGTGGCTCAGCGCGAAGAGGGCGGCGACGATCGGGACGGCCAGCCACACCCGGTGGCGCGGGAGGCGATCGCGGATGAGCCAGTAGAGCAAGCCGGCGAAGCCGAGCTCCTCGCCGAAGGCCGTGAGCAGCCAGTTGTCGACGAAGGGCCAGAGGCCGAAGGGGCTGCGCCAGAGCGTCAGGTTCGCGCCGGTCGACACGTTCGCCACCGCTCCCGCCGCGATGATCACTGCGTAGGCGAGCGCTCCGACGAGGAGCGCGTCGCGGAGGTGCGTCCAGCTCAGGCCGATCCGGCGCCAGCCGACACGCGTCGCCGTGATGAGCACGGCGGCTAGTGCCATGCCGCCCAGTTGCGCAGCCAGGACGGTGCCGGTGCCGTAGCCGGCGATCCGATACAGGACGAACCACGTTCCGAAAGGCAGAACCGCCACGAGCAGCAGGCTTGCGACGAGCCAACGCACGTCGGACCTCCACCCCGCGCCCGGCCTGCGGGTCGTGGTCGATGCTAGCGCGTGTCGTCGCGCCTAGCCGAGGGAGCTTCGTCCCCACTGCGGGCCGCGTAGACTGACTCCCAGTTGCCGACATGGTCAGATCACCGCTCACCCAACTCCAGGTCCACCCGCTCGTCACCATGGACGCCCTCCGCGGCTGCGAGCGTCTGCAGCAGGAGGTGTGGCGGTACGCCGATCGCGAGGTCGTGCCGGCGGCGCAGATGCGGGCGGCCCTCCACGCTGGCGCCCTCGTCGCGGGGGCGTTCCTCGGGCGCGAGCACGTCGGGTTCCTGTACGGCTTCCCGGCGCTACCGCACGAGGACGGCCTCGACGGCGTCGGCATGCATTCGCACATGCTGGCCGTGAGCGCCGAGGCGCGTGGCATCGGGGTGGGACGAGCGCTCAAGTGGTACCAGCGCCGCTGGTGCGAGGCACGCGGCATGCGCTGGGTCAGCTGGACCTTCGATCCCCTCCAGGCGCGCAACGCACACCTCAACCTCGAGCGCTTGGGCGCGGTGGTGCACGAGTACCAGATCGACTTCTACGGGGTCCTCGGCGGGCAACTCTCCGGCACCCTCCCCACCGACCGGTTCGTGGCGCTCTGGTGGCTCGATCACGAGCGCGTCGAGCGGCGTGC
>SKWV01000338.1 GCA_007128755.1 Trueperaceae bacterium | reverse complement strand
CGGGAACGCACGTGTGCTACGAATCGGATGCTGGCTGCCGGCCAGGGGAGAGATGCACGTCCGCAGGAGGCGAACCGCGACACCCGATGCCCTGCGTCGAGCGACGCTGGTGGCCGACCCGGTCCTCCTGCTCATCACCATGACGGCAGCCTTCCTCGCCTTCGTCGCGCTCTTCGGCCCCCGCACGGGCTTCGTGCTCGCGATGGCCATCTACTACCTCGGCTGGTGCGTCGCCTTCCCGCTCTGGGCGGTCGGAGCGGACGAGGTGCGGGCCAGCTTGCGGGAGGGGACGTCGCGCGCCTTGCGACCGCCGTGGTTCGGCTGGGTCCTTCTCGCCATCCCGGTCGCGATCGCCGTCGCCGTCGGAGCGTCGGAGGTGTGGCCCCACGCGACGCTGGCCGTCGTGGCGTGGACGGTGCCCGTCGCCCTCGTGAACGGGACGCTCGAGGAGGTCCTCTGGCGGGGCACGTTCGCGCGGGCGTTCCCCACCAGCCTCGTTCTGGGGTACCTCTGGCCCGCCATCGGGTTCGGCTTCTGGCATCTCGCTCCGATCGCAGCCGACATCGGCGCCTACGGCGCGCAAGGCGTCGCGGCCTTCATCGGCGGGGGCGTCCTGTTCGGCCTCTGCTGGGGCTGGGTGGCCTACCGCACGGGGTCGATCCGCTGGACCGTCGTCTCGCACATCCTCGTCAACCTCGGTCTCATGAGCGGCGTGGCGTTCGTCGCATGAGCGACCGCCGCGCTAGGCGCGGCACCCCTCGACGCCGACGTCGTGGGGTGCAGAAGGGAGTCGGCATGAAGACGCTCGTGTACGGAGCCGGACCACTCGGTTCGTGGATCGCCGGGAAGCTGCACGAGGGCGGCGTCGACGTCTCGCTGCTCGCTCGCGGTCAGCGGCTCGCGGACCTGCGCGAACATGGCGTCGTGCTCGAGGACGCGTTCTCCGGTGCCCGCGAGGCGCACCGCGTGGACGTCGTGGAGACGCTGCAGGGCGACGACCCGTACGACCTCGTGCTGGTGGTGATGCGCAAGGACCAGTCGGACGCCATCGTGGGCACGCTCGCCGCCAACCGGCACGCGCAAACCGTGCTGTTCATGCAGAACAACCCCTCCGGCTTCGACTCCTACGTGGCGGCGCTCGGGGCCGAGCGCGTGATGGCGGGGTTCCCCGTGGCGGGTGGCGAGCGACGCGGGCACGTCATGCGGGTGATGCCGCTCCCGCCCGTGCCGATGCCCGTCGGAGAGACCGATGGCCGCGTCACCGAGCGGACGCACCGCGTCGCGGACCTGCTCCGTCGGACGGGGAAGCGCGTCGAGATCCGCCGCGACATGGACGCGTGGCTGGTCACGCACGTCCCCGGGATCGTGGCGTTCGGTGGGCTCTACGCGGCCGACCTCGATCCCGAGCGCTTCGCGCGCACGCGCGACGCGATGCTGCTGGGCGTGCGCGCCCGCGAGGAGGCGTTGGAGGCCCAGCAGGCGGCCGGCATCCCGATCCGGCCCGCCTGGTTCAAGACCCTCCCATGGGTCCCCGAGGCGGCCGCCGTGGCCATGCTGCGCGGCATGGCAGGCACGTCGTTCTTCGAGGTCGGCGTGGCGGGGCACTCCCGCGCCGCCCGCGGCGAGATGATCCACCTGATGGAGGCCTACCGGGAGCGGGTCGCGCCCGGAGGTCACCCGACGCCGTACGTGGATCGCCTGCTCGAGCACGCGCGCGGGACCATCCCGCCGCTCCCCGACGGCAGCCGCCGCCTCGCGCTGCGGTGGGACAAGGCCCTCGCCCTGGGTGGGGCGGCCGCGCTCGCGACCGCGTTCGTCGTCACGCGGCGCGGGAGGCGCCCCGACTAGCTCAGGTCGACGACCGTACCGGAGTCACCGGGTCGGGTAGAGCTTGTTCTTCGGCGACGTCGTCACCGCGGTGCGCTTGAAGGGCGCGATCGGGTTGAGGATGTTGCGGCACTGTGGGTTGACGCAGCCCGGGCAGCGCAGACCGTAGTTGCGCGTGCACGGCTCACCCGACGCCAGGTGCTCCCGCACGATCTCGGCGAGCGCGTCCTGGAAGAGCGGCATGCCGTTGAGCGCCGGCGCGCGCACGTAGTTCGTGATGCCGCGCTCGTGCGCGAGCTCGCCGTACTCGATGTCGAGCTCGTGCAGCGTCTCGATGTGGTCGCTGGTGAAGGCGATGCCCACCACGAGCACGTTCTTGCGGCGCTTGGCGCCCAAGTCCTCGAGCACCGTCTCGGTCGACGGTCCCAGCCACGGCACCGGCCCGACGTCGGACTGGTACGCGAGCAGGTACTCGTGGTCGTAGTCGAGCCGCTTCATGACCTCGTGGACGCTGGCGCCGATTTCGGCCGGGTAGGCGTCGCCGCGGTTGATCACGCTCATCGGCAGCGAGTGCGCGCTGAAGAGGATGAGCACGTCGTCGCGGTCGGCCTCGTCGAACTTCGCCAGCCCTTCGCGCACCGTCTCGGTCATCGCGTCGATGAAGCCCGCGTGCGTGGGCCAGCGGTCGATGACCGACCAGTCGAACGCGTCCTGCAGGCCCAAGCGCTTGCTCGCGCGCCACAGCTCGTTGAGCGACGACCCGGTCGTGGAGCAGCTGAACTGCGGGTACTGCGTGAAGGCGACCGCGCGCCGGACGCCGTCGGCGTGCATGGCCGCGAGCGCGTCCTCGCTCTTGGGCGTCACGTAGCGGAACGCGACGTAGAACTTGTGGGGCGCGGTCTCGGGCGAGATCCGGTCGAGGCGCTCGCACATGCCCTGGCCTTGGGCCTCCGTCCACTCGAGGATGGGGGAGCCGCCGCCGATGTCCTGGTAGTTCTGCTGCACCTTCTTGGTGCGCTTCCGGGCGAGCCGCGGTCCGAACCAGCTCTGCAGGGGGAGTTGGATGATCTCGCGGTCGGCGAAGAGTTCGAGCAGGAAGGGCTGGACCTGGCCTAAGTTCTGCGGGCCGCCGAGGTTCATCATCACGATGCCGGTCGGGCCTCCGCTGGGGGCGGTGTCGCTCATCGGGTGGTGACCTCCTGGTGGTCGCGGCTCGGCGCGGCGCCGAGCCAGTCGTGGGGCTGGAACGCGGCGAGCGCCGCCTCCTCGGGGGAGCCGCTTTCGGGTCGGTGATCGAAGGCCCAGCGCGCCACGGGCGGCATCGACATCAGGATCGCCTCGATGTTGCCTCCGGTCTGCAGCCCGAACAGGGTTCCGCGGTCGTACACGAGGTTGAACTCGACGTAGCGTCCCCGGCGCACCGCCTGCCAGGCGCGCTCGCGCTCGCCGTAGACGTCGTACTGGTGGCGCTCCACGAGCGGCCGGTAGGCGGGCAACAGCGTGTCGATGCCGTCGCTCACGCACGCCAGGTCGCGCTCGAAGAGCGCGTCGTCGGACCCGCGCGCGCGCTCGGCCCGCGCCTCCGAGGCGGGCGTCAGCTCGTCGAAGAACACGCCGCCCACGCCGCGCATCTCGCCGCGGTGGCGCACCGTGAAGTAGTCGTCGCAGACGGCCTTCCAGGTGGCGTAGTCGGCGCCCTCGTGGCGGGCGCACCAGGCCGCGAGCGTGCCGTGGAAGTGCCGCACGTCGACGGGATCCGGGTACGACGGCGTGAGGTCGGCGCCGCCGCCGAACCACCACACGGCGACGTCGTCGCCCTCGCCGACCTCGAAGTAGCGGAAGTTGGCGTGGAACGCCGGCACGAACGGGTTCTGCGCGTGCAGCACCATCGAGATGCCGGTCGCGAAGAACGGCATGCCCTCGATGCCGGGGTGCGTGCGGGCGAGGCTCGCGGGGACCGACGCGCCCATCACGGCGGAGACGTTGACGCCGCCGCGCTCGAACACGCGGCCGCCCTCGATCACGCGGGCGGTGCCGCCGCCGCCGCCCGGGCGCTCCCAGGTGTGGTCGACGAACGTGCTCCCGCCATCGAGCGCCTCGAACGCCGCCACGATCGACGCCTGCCCGCGCCGCAGGACGTCGACCACGCGGCGCCGCCGCGCCGTGGTCGTGACGGCCCAGGCTGGCGTCACGCCACGCCCGCCGCCGTCGCCATGGCGGCGTGCCGGTCGTAGCCGCGCACCAGGTCGACGAGCCGCGCGACCATGTCCGGATCGGTCTCCTTGAAGATGCCGTGGCCGAGGTTGAACACGTGCGGTCCGCCGAGCCCCTCGCGCAGGACGGCGGTCGCCTCGGCCGTCAGCGACGCCTCGTCGCCGAGGAGCGCCGCGGGATCGAGGTTGCCCTGCAGCGTCAGGCCCGGCAGGGCGTTGCGGCAGGCCGACAGGGGCATGCGCCAGTCGACGCTGACGGCCTCGAGCGGCAGCCGGGCGATGGCGGGGTAGAGGTGCTGCGCGCCCACCGCGATGTAGATGCGCGGCACGCCGGTGTCGGCGAGCGCCGACAGGACGCGCTCGGCGGCCGGGGCGCCGAAGCGCTGGTAGGTCGCGAGGTCGTGGATGCCCGCCCAGGAGTCGAAGAGCTGCACCGCCTGCGCGCCGGCCGCCACTTGCGCCCGCAGGTAGTTGATGGTCAGGTCGGTGAACTTCTCGAGCAGGGCGTCCGCGGTCGCGCTCTCGCGCCGGAGGAAGCCGCGGAAGAGCTCGTACTCCTTGCTCCCCGATCCCTGCACCGCGTAGGTGGCGAGGGTGAGCGGCGCGCCGGCGAAGCCGATGAGCGGCGTGTCGCCGAGCTCGCGCCGCAGCAGCCGGATGGCGTCCGGCACGAACGGCGCCACCTCCTCCTCGCTCGGCACGCGCAGGCGGTCCACGTCCCCTGCGGTCCGGACGGGGTGGTCGAGCACGGGACCGGGGCGGAACTCGAGCGACAGCCCCATGTCCGGGAGCGGGGTCATGATGTCGCTGAACAGGATCGCGGCGTCCATGCCGAAGCGGCGGATCGGCTGGAGCGTGACCTCGGTCGCCAGCTCGGGCGTCCGCGCGAGCGTCCAGAACCCGTGCTCGGCCTTGAGCGCGCGGTACTCGCTCAGGTAGCGGCCGGCTTGCCGCATGATCCAGATCGGTGCGCGCGGCGTATCTTCGCCGCGCAAGGCGCGGAGGAACAGGCTCACACGCCACCTCCTTCCGAGGGTGTGCGGGACTCGGCGCTCGGGGTGCGCCGTGGGTCTGGCGTGAAGCGGTAGCCCACGCCCCAGATGGTGTGGAAGTGCACGGGAGAGGATGGATCGCTCTCGAAGGTGCGGCGGAGCCGCATCACCACGTTGTCGATGGTGCGGCTCGACGGGAACGCGTCTTCGCCCCAGACCTCGTCGAGGATGTCGTCGCGGCTCACGACCTCGCCGGCGCGCTGCGCCAGGAGCCGGAAGATGCCGAGCTCGCGCTCGCCCAGCGCCTCGCGACGACCGTCGGCGAGGGTCGCCGTCCAGGTCCGGTAGTCGACGCTGTGGCCGGCGAAGGCGTAGCGCCGCGCCGCGTCCTCGCCCCACCCGCGACGCCGCAGCATCGCCTGCACCCGCAGCAGGAACTCGGGCAGGTGGAAGGGTTTGGCGAGGTAGTCGTCGCCCCCGGCCGCCAGCCCGCGGACGCGATCCTCGGCCAGGCCGCGCGCCGAGAGGAAGAGGACGGGCGTGTCGTCACCGCTCTCGCGCATGCCGCGGCAGAGCTCCAGGCCGTCGACCGACGGCAGCATCACGTCGAGCACCACGAGGTCGGGGCGGTCCGCGTCGCCGTCGCCCGGAGCACCGGTGTGCTGGCCGCGCCAGGCGGCCGCGCCGCTCACGCCGTCGCGCGCCACACGGACGCGGCAGCCCTCCGCCTCGAGGTTGTCGGCCAGCACGGCCGCGAGGCTCGGCTCGTCCTCGACGACGAGCACCAGCGGGCGGGTGTCGGCGGAGCTCACGCTGCGCTCCCGTCGGCCGCCACGCCCGCGTGGCCGTCGTCGGCCGCCGCGCCGACCGTCACGCGCCGCGGCAGCACCACGGTGAAGCGCGTGCCCAGGCCGCCGGGGCCGTCGGCCACGCGGACCCAGCCCCGCATCGCTTCGGTGCCGGTCTTCACGAGGTGGAGTCCGAGGCCCACCCCCGGCGCCTCGCGGGTCATCTCGTCGCCCGTCCGGTAGAAGCGGTCGAACACGCGCTCGCGCTCCTCGGACGGCAGCCCCACGCCCTCGTCGTCGACGTGCAGGACGACGAGATCGCCCTGGCGTTCGAGCGTGAGCGTCACCGGCTTGCGCTCGCCGGGGCTGTACTTCACGGCGTTGTCGAGCAGGTTCGACAACACCAGGCCGAGCGCCTCGGCGTCGAGCGAGACCGGCAGGGGCTCGGGCGAGTAGCGCACCTCGAGCTGGCCGCCGCGCACCTCGAGCCCCGGGCGCAGCCGGCCGACGAGCCCCTGCACCACGTGGTTGAGCTCGGCCGCCGTGAGCGGCGGCGGCTCCGTGGCCTGCTCGAGCCGGGCGGTCGAGAGGACCTGCTCGGAGGTGCGCTCGAGGCGGTCGACCTCGGCCTCCATCCGCCGCAGGTAGTCCTGTTGCTTCTCGGGCGTGAGGGCGCGTAGCCGCACCGTCTGCACCAGCAGGCGCAGCGTGCTGATCGGCGTCTTGAACTCGTGCGTGACGGCGCCCAGGAAGTTCTGTTGACGGCGCTTGAGCTCGCGCTCGGTGCGCAGGCTCGAGGCGATGAAGAACAGCAGCATGAGGATGACGAGCGCGAAGAACGCCGCCTCGAAGGAGAGCATGGTGCGCGAGGCGCGGCCCCGCTCCGCGAGGTTTCGCCGCACGGCGGGATCGACCTCGAGGCGCGGCGTCGCGCCGTCGGCGAGGCGCAGGTGGGGGTAGCGCGCGAGCAGGACGGGGAGGGCGGTCGGGTCCTGGGCGAGCAGGTCGGCCGCCGTCGCCACGTCGCGCTCCCAGGCCGCCTCCGTCGCCGCGGCCGCCTCGTGCACCGTGCGCTGCTGGAAGACGATCCACCACGTGACCTGGGCGATCACGAACACGACGATGATCGCGAACGCGATGCGCGTGGCGTCGTGCCGGTCGAGCCGGCGGCGACTCATGCGAGCCACCCGCCCTCGGCCGCCTCGATGGCCGCGTAGGTGACGATCAGGTCGGCGCCGGCCCGGCGGATGGCGACGAGCGCCTCGCGCTGCGCGCCCACCTCGTCCAACACGCCGGCGCGGGCGGCGGCCTTGAGCATCGCGTACTCGCCCGACACCTGGTAGGCGACGAGCGGGAGCGTCGTCGCGGCGCGCACGCGGGCGAGCACGTCGAGGTACGGCAGGGCCGGCTTGATCATGAGCATGTCGGCGCCCTCCGCCTCGTCGAGCGCGGCCTCGCGCAGGGCCTCGCGGAGGTTGCGGCCGTCCATCTGGTAGGTGGCGCGGTCGGCGGGCGGGCGTGGGCCCCCAGCCACGTCGTGGTGGTCGGCCGCGGCGCCACCGGGAGACGAGCCGGCGGCGTCGCGGAACGGCCCGTAGAAGGCCGAGGCGTACTTGACCGCGTAGGAGAGGATGCCGACCTCGAAGGCGCCGGCGTCGTCGAGCGCGCCGCGGATGGCGGCGACGCGGCCGTCCATCATGTCCGACGGCGCCACGACGTCCGCCCCCGCGGCCGCGTGCGCCACGGCCATGGCGGCGAGGCGTAGAAGCGTCCGGTCGTTGTCGACCACGAGCTCGGCGGCGTTCGGCCGACCGCGCGCGAGGACGCCGCAGTGGCCGTGGTCGGTGTAGCCGCACAGGCAGACGTCGGTCAGCAGGACGGCGTCGTCGCCGAAGGCCTCGCGCAGCGCGCGCAGAGCCCGGGGGACGGGACCCTGCTCGTCGTCGGCCCGCGTGCCGAGCGCATCCTTGGCGTCGTCGTCGACGACGCCGAAGAGGACGAAGGAGCGCACGCCGGCGCGCAGCGCGCGCTCGGCCAGCGGCAGCAACCGGTCGACCGACAGCCGCGAGACGCCGGGGAGCGAGGCGATCTCGGTGTCGCGGCCCTGCCCGCCCACCACGAAGAGCGGGAGGATCAGGTGCTCGGGGTGCACGTGCACCTCGGCGACCGCGTCGCGCAGCGCCGCGGTCCGGCGGAGGCGGCGGGGCCGCACCAGGGGCCGGCCGGGCGCGCTCATCGGCGCTCCGAGCGCAGCG
>SKWV01000470.1 GCA_007128755.1 Trueperaceae bacterium | reverse complement strand
CGTGCTCGGTGATGCCGCGTGCCGACGCCGTGACCTCGTCACGCCGCTCGAGCCAGGTGCTGCGGAGCGCCTCCAGCACACGGCGGAAGCCCGGCCGCCCGAAGCGGTCGTCCGGCGGGAAGTAGGTGCCGGCGAACCACGGCTCCCCCTCGGGCGTGGTCACGACCGTCATCGGCCAGCCGCCGGCGCCGGTCAGCGCCTGCACGGCCGCCATGTAGACCGCGTCGACGTCGGGACGCTCCTCGCGATCGACCTTGACGTTGACGAACCCCTCGTTCATCACCGCGGCGATGTCGGGGTCCTCGAACGACTCGTGCGCCATCACGTGGCACCAGTGGCAGGCCGAGTAGCCGATGGAGACGAGCACGGGGACGTCGCGGCGACGCGCCTCGTCGAAGGCCTCGTCGCCCCAGGGGTACCAGTCGACGGGGTTGTCGGCGTGCTGCCGCAGGTAGGGGCTCGCGCTCTCGCGGAGGCGATCGGGGGGCTTGGGCATGGTGGACGATACCGGCGTCGGTAGACTGTGTCATGGATCTGGCCGACCTACGAACCGATTACGCCGCCGGAACGGACGCCGTGCGTGAGACCGACGATCCGATGGAGCTGTTCGGCACGTGGCTCGAGCAGGCCGCCGCGGCCGGGGTGCGTGAACCGAACGCGATGGCGCTCGGCACGATCGATCCCGACGGAGGCCCGGCGGTGCGCATGGTGCTCCTGCGGCAGATCCGCGAGGGCGACCTGGTCTTCTACACCAACCTCGAGAGCCCCAAGGCGCTCGCCTTGCGGCGCGATCCACGCTGCGCCCTGACGTTCTGGTGGGCCGAGCTCGAGCGCCAGGTGCGCATCACGGGACGCGCCGCCGTGCTGCCGCGCGACGACGCGGCGGCGTACTTCGCGACCCGGCCGCGCGGCCACCAGATCGGGGCGTGGGCCTCGCCGCAGAGCCGGCCGATGGCGGAACGCCGGGAGCTCGAGACGCGCATCGCCGAGGCGGAGGCGCGCTTCGAGGATCAGGACGTGCCCCTGCCGCCGAACTGGGGCGGCTTCGCGGTCACCGCGATCACGATGGAGTTCTGGCAAGGGAGGCCGTCGCGCCTGCACGACCGCATCCTGTTCGAGCGCGAGGGGTCGCGCTGGCTGGGGGTCCGGCTCGCGCCGTAGGCGCGACGCGGGCACTCCCGCGGCCGTGCCTGCCGGCGGTGGCCCCCGGACCCGCTCGCTGGGGAGCCCGGGGGCCTGTCGCGCTCAGGCGCCCGCGTCTTCGTCCAGCGCCAGGTCGAGCGGTGGGATGAAGTGCGGGAAGACCTGGACGCCCGACGACGCGATGATCGCCGCGAGCACGGCCTCGGCGCGCTCCGCGCGCAGCTCCTGCTCGAGCTCGCCCCGCACCTCGTCGAGGGCGCGCACGCGCGCGGGCCGCATGTCGTACACCTGGATCAGGTGATAGCCGAACTGCGTCGCGACCGGTCCGACGTACACGTCGAGCTCGGAGGCGAACAGGGCCTCGTCGAACTCGGGGACCGTCAGCCCCTGGCGCAGGCAACCGAGCTCACCGCCGCGCACCGCTGAGCCGCTGTCGGTCGAGGAGGCGCGGGCGAGCTCGGCGAAGTCGGCACCGGCCTCGAGCTGCTCGAGCAGCTCCCACGCGAGCGCTTCCTCGTCGACGAGGATGTGGCGCGAGCACGACTCGGCGGGCGCGGTGAAGCGCAGGCGCTGAGCGTGGTAGGCGATGGTCACCTCGTCGGCGGTCACGACGACGGAGGCGCGGATGGCCTCGAGGGCGCGCTGCACGAGCTCGGTCTCGCGGACGAGCACCCGCAGCTGGGGCTCGCCGGTGAAGCCGGCGTCGGCCATGACCTGAGCGAAGGCGTCGGCGTCACCGACGTTCGCGCGGACCCGCTCGACGATGGCGTCGATCTCGGTTTCGTCGACCTCGATGCCGCGTGCCCGGGCCTGCGCCATGAGCACGAGCTCGGTGGCGCGCTGATCGAGGAAGGTCGGCAGGAAGCCGTAGAGCTGCTCGAGCAGGTCCCTGTCGTAGGTGAGGCCCTGGCTCGAGGCGACGCCGCGGACCGCGATCTCGAAGCGCTCCATCACGAAGCTCGCCCGCTCGCGGGTGGACCCGAGTTGCACGAGCACCGGGTCGCTGCCGGCGGCTTGCCGCATGGCCGGCGTCGGCGCCTCGGACTGCGCCGACGCGCCGCCGAGGGCGAGGGCGAGCATGAGGAACAGCGTCAGGGACGCTCCGTACTGAAGGCGGATCGGTCGTGAGGGGGACTCGCGGAACGCGGTGGGCTTGAGCATGCGGCAGCCTACCAGAGCGAACCGAGCCGTCGACACCCCCTAGAAGCTGCCGTCAAGTGCAGGCGTCACACCGCCGTCCAGCACGACATCCTGTGGGGATGCACGCGGTGGCGCGCCCTTCGACCGTGAGCTACGCGAGGTCGCGGAGACGCTCGTAGAGCTCCCGCTGCTCGTCCGTCACGGTCGTCGGCACCACCACCCGCACCTCGGCCTGCGCGTCGCCCCGCGTGCCGTCGGGCCGAGGCCAGCCGCGGCCTCGCAGCCGCAGGCGCCGCCCCGTCTGGCTCCCGGCCGGGAGCCGCATCTCGACGTCGCCGTCGAGCGTGGGGACGCGCACGTCACCGCCCAGCACCGCGAGGTGGTCGGGCACGTCGACGCGCACGTGGACGGTGTCGCCCTCGAGCCGGTAACGCGGGTGCGGTCGGTGCCGGATGCGCAGGATGAGGTCGCCCCCATCGGGCGCCTGGCCGCGCAGCCGCAGGCGCGCGCCGTCGCGCACGCCGGCCGGGAGGGTGACGTCGAGCGTCGTCCCGTTCAGGCGCAGCGTGCGGACGCCGCCAAGGTAGGCGTCGGCCACGTCGATCTCGAGCGTCGCCTCGGCACCGGGCGGCCGGCGCGCCTCCACCCCGGGACGCCCGGAACGCGTGACGCGGCCCGTGGTGCCGAATCCCCCCATGGGATCGCCGAAGGTCACACCCCCGCCGCCGAACGACCCGCCGAAGAGGGTGCGGAAGAAGTCGCTGAACTCCTCCGCGTCGGCGCCGCCGGCCGTGGTGAACACCGTGCGGCCGCGCCCGCCACCGCCGGGCGGGGGCGGCGGAGGCGCCCCGGTATGGCCGTACTGGTCGTACACGCTGCGCTTCTCGGGGTCGGAGAGCACCGTGTAGGCCTCGTTGACCTCCTTGAAGCGATCCTCGGCGCCCGGGTCGTTCGGGTTGCGGTCCGGGTGATGCTTGGCCGCGAGCTTCCGGAACGCCGCGCGCACCTGCTTCTCGTCGGCACTCCGGGGGACCCCGAGGATCTGGTAGTAGTCCTTGTACGCCGCCATGGCTCAGCCTCCGGCACGACCGGGGAGGGCGCCTGGGCGCCGCCCCGTCGCGCTCAGCTTCGCTCGTCCTCGTACACGACCACGCGGGCGGGACGGATCAGGCGCTCGTGGCGGACGAAGCCCGCCTCGAACACGTCGGCGATGGTGCCCGGCTGCGCGTCGCCCTGGGCCGGCACGGTCGTGAGGGCCTCGTGGCGATCCGGGTCGAACGGTTCGCCGACGCTGCCGACGCGCTCCACGCCGAGCGCCGCGAGCTTGCGCTCGAGGGAGTCGCGCACGGCGCGCACGCCCGGCACGATCGCCGCCGGATCGCCGCTCTCGGCCGCCTGGAGCGCGCGGCCGAGGTCGTCGTAGACGGTGAGGACGGGCGTGAGGGCCGAATCGAGCCCCGCCTCGCGCGCCCGGTCCACCTCGCCGCCGGCGCGGCGCCTGGCGTTCTCGAGATCCGCCCGCGCGCGCAGCGCGCGGTCCTTGAGCTCCTCGATCTCGATGCGGGCGGCTTCGAGTGCCTCGTGGACCCGTCCCAGCTCTCGTCGCAGCACGTCGACCTCCTCGATCGGGGCGTCTTGGGCGGCGTGATCGGGGACCACGCCGTCGGTGCTCGCGTCGTCGCGATCAGCCATGCTCGCTTCGTCGCGATCGTTCGTTCCGGCATCGTCGCGATCGTCGATCATGGGGCTCACGAGCCCGTCGGCTTGAAGTCGGCGTCGATCACGTCCTCGTCGTCGCCCTCGGCTCCCGGCTCACCCGCGGCCTCGCTCCCCTCGGGAGCGCCTTCGTCGGCGGGCGGCGCCTGCGTCGCCTGCGCGAACGCCTGCAGCGCTGCGGCGAGCGACTGGCCCCGAGCGTCGAGCTCGTCCTTCGCGGCCTTGGCATCGATGGCGCTCTTGGCGTCGTCGATCGCCGAGCGCAGCGGCGCCTTCTGCTCGTCGGTCGCGCCCTCGGCCTCCTCGAGCGCCTTCTCGCCCTGGAGGCGCATCGCGTCGAGCTGGTTCATCGCTTCGGCGTTCTCGCGCCGCACGCGGTCTTCCTCGGCGTGGCGATCGGCGTCGGAGACCATGCGGTCGACTTCGTCCTCGGCCAGCGTGGTGGTGTTCTGGATCGTGATCGACGCTTCCTTGCCGGTCGACTTCTCCTTGGCGCCGACGTTGAGCACGCCGTTGGCGTCGATGTCGTAGGTGATCTCGATCTGCGGCATGCCGGCCGGCATGGCGGGCAGGCCCTCGAGCTTGAAGCGGCCCAGCGACTTGTTGTCCGTCGCCATGGCGCGCTCGCCCTGCAGGACGTGCACCTCGACGCCGGTCTGGTTGTGGTCGGCGGTCGTGAAGGTCTCGGTCTTGCGCACGGGCACGGTGGTGTTGCGCTCGATCAGTTTCGTGAACACGCCCCCCTTGGTCTCGACGCCGAGCGAGAGCGGCGTGACGTCGAGCAGGACGATGTCCTCGACGTCGCCGGTGAGCACACCGGCCTGGATGGCCGCGCCGAGCGCGACGACCTCGTCGGGGTTGACGGTCTGGTTGGGGTCCTTGCCGAGCAGTTCCTTGACCAGCCGCTTGACGGCGGGCACGCGGGTGGCACCGCCGACGAGGATGATCTCGTCGATGTCGCCCTGCTTGAGCTTGGCGTCCTTGAGCGCCTGCTCGACGGGGCCGCGGATCCGCTTGAGCAGACCGCCGATGAGCTCCTCGAACTTGGAGCGAGTCAGCTTCTTCTCGAGGTAGAGCGGGGCGTTCGACGCCGGGTCCATGGCGATGAAGGGCAGGCTGATGGTCGTCTCCGGGAGACCAGAGAGCTCGATCTTGGCCTTCTCCGAGGCTTCGATCAGGCGCTGCAGAGCCTGCCTGTCCTTGCGCAGATCCACGTCGTACTCGCTCTTGAACTCGTCGGCCAGCCAGTTGACGACAGCGTAGTCCATGTCGGAGCCGCCCAGGTGCGTGTCACCCGCCGTGGAGCGGACCTCGAACACGCCGTCGCCGACCTCGAGCACCGAGACGTCGAAGGTGCCGCCGCCCAGGTCGAAGACCAGCACGGTCTCGCTCCCCTTCTTGTCGAGGCCGTAGGCCAGCGCCGCGGCGGTGGGTTCGTTGACGATGCGCAGCACCTCGAGGCCGGCGATCTTGCCGGCGTTCTGGGTGGCCTCACGCTGGGCGTTGTTGAAATACGCCGGAACGGTGATGACCGCCTTGGTGATCTTCTGCCCGAGCTGCTCGGAGGCGTCGTTCACGAGCTTGCGCAGCACCATCGCCGAGACCTCTTCGGGGGTGTAGCGCTTGTCGCCGACGACGAACCGGACACCGCCGTCCTTCCCCTGGACGACCTCGTAGGGCGCCCGCTCGGCCTCGTGCTGGATCTCGTCCCAGGTGCGCCCGATGAAGCGCTTCATCTCGAAGATGGTGCCCTTCGCGTTGAGCACCGCCTGGCGCTTGGCGACCTGACCGACGAGACGCTGGTCGTCCTTGAAGGCGACGACCGACGGCGTGGTGCGGTTGCCTTCGGAGTTGACGAGGACGACGGGCTCCCCCGCCTCCATGATCGAGATGACGCTGTTGGTGGTGCCGAGGTCGATCCCAACGGCTTTGGCCATGATGTGCTCTCCTTCCGACGTCGCATGGCCCGGTGATTGGCTTCTGGACCCGCTCCACGGGGGTGATCGCGACGTCGATCGACGCGAGGCACGCGCCGCTGTGGGCACGGACCGCGTCTTTCGCTGCTCGAGAGTCTAGCAGCGCTCGCGACTGTTGTCAACGGATCTGAGTGCCTTCGTATCAAGTTATGGATGATCGCGCACGAAACGCTTCGGGTCGGTGATCCCGAGGGGCGAGCATGCCGTAGCCTGAGGGCCGAACCCCACCCAGGAGGCACCAGCCATGCTCTGGCTCATCATCGCACGCGACGGCACGGACGCGGACGCACCAGCACGCCGCCAGGCGGTCCGCGACCGGCACCTCGAGGGCGCCCGCGCGCTCGCCGCCGACGGCCGCATGAGCGTCGGCGGCGCCATGCTCGACGGCGACGGCACCATGATCGGCTCGATGGTCCTCCTCGAGGCCGAGGACGAGGCCGCCGCGAGGGCGCTGGTCGAGGCCGACGTCTACAGCACGGCGGGCGTCTGGCAGACGTACGAGATCCACCCGTTCAGGCGCGCCATCTGAGCACCGCCTGAGCACCGCACGGCGGGCGAGCTCCTGCGCAGGGCCCTCCGCGCGGAGCGTTCCCGCCCCGGATCGGAGCGTCACGGCGGCGAGAATGACGGTCTCGACGTCGGTTCTGCCGGCTCGGGCGCAACGTCTTGACGAATGCTGCATACCGCGGTATGCTTCTCCCTAACAGCGCCCGAGAGGGCGCTCGTTCCGTTTCTGCCCCCCGAATCAGCGTCGCCCCTTCAGCCGGCCGCCATCTCGCTCGGTCGGAGCGTCTCGCCCGGTCCCCCGTCCGGACGCTGGCCGTCGTCCTCCCCCTGCACGCGCCGCCGGAGCGCGCGCGCGATCCCGAGGCTGACGACGAGGGTGCCCACCGACGCCGCCACCAGTGGCCATCCGACGCTCCCGCCCCCGGCGTGGAAGGTGCCCTGCAGGCTCGCCCCCGCCAGGACGCTGATCAGCAGGCCGGGCGAGCCGCCGATCGCGGTCGCGGCCACGAACGGCGCGACCGGGACGCGTAGCAGCCCAGCCGTCATGGCGACGAGGTCGCCGGGGAGCATCGCCAGGCGCGCCGCCAGCACCGCCTCGAACGGGTGGGTCGCGAGCATGGCCAGCCAGCCCGAGCGCGGACGCTGCAGCGGTCGACCGCGCGCCATCCGCGTGAAGGTGTAGGGGATCAACGATGTGCTCACGACCGCGACCAGCGCCACCGCGAACCCGAGCAGCGGACCGAGCAGGAAGCCGCAGAAAGCGCTCAGCACGGTCACCGGCAGGAGCGTGATCGGCCGCAGCACGAACGCGAGCAGCAGGATCAACGGGGCGCCCTTCCGCCCCTCCACCTGGGCCAGCAGCGACGTGACGCCGCCGACGACCCCCTCCTCGTGCCGGCCCGTCGCCAGCCACGCGAGCGCGGCGACGAGCAGCCAGAGCGTCCCCGCCAGGGCGACCCGCGGCGTGCGCCAGCGCACGCCCTGCGCCCTCGCGATCGGTCCCGTCGGCAACGCACCCATACCTCAGGCTACCGCCCCGAGACGCTCGGAACGCACGCTCCGAACACCGGGGGCGCCGGTACACTCGGACCGTGAGGCACCCGCGATGAGCCCCAGCCAGGATCACCCCGTGAGCGGGGCGCGCTACGAGCACGCTCGCTTCGTCGACCTGCGCCTCGAGGGCGTGCTCGACGACGCCCGGTTCGACGACTGCGTGTTCGAGCGCTGCGACCTGCGCGAGCTCCGCCTCCATCGCTGCCGGTTGGTCGACACCGACCTGGTGTCGTGCGACCTGAGCCTCGCCGACGTGCAGGAGACGTCGTTCGGCGGCGTCACGCTCTCGGGCTGCCGCGCCACCGGCGTCGCGTGGTCGCGCGCCAAGGTCGACGTCGACCGGCCGCTCGGACTCGACGCCAAGGACAGCGTCCTCAACTTCTGCGCCTTCACCGGCCTCGTGCTCGCGAAGCGCCGGTTCGAAGGGTGCACGATCCACGAGGCGCTCTTCGAGCGCTGCGACCTGCGCGACGCCAGCCTGCGGCGCAGCGACCTCTACGGCACCACCTTCCTCGACTGTGACCTGCGCGGCGCCGATCTCCGCGCCGCGAGACG
>SKWV01000401.1 GCA_007128755.1 Trueperaceae bacterium | reverse complement strand
TGTTCAAGCCAGCCGAGCTCGTCCCTGCAAGCGCGTGGGCGTTGGCAGAGATCATCTCGCGTTCGAGGCTCCCGGCCGGCGCCTTCAACCTGGTGATGGGTGCTGGTTCGACGGTGGGCGAGGCCCTGGTGCAGGATGCGCGCCTCGACGGTGTCACGTTCACGGGCTCCACGGCCGTGGGTCGCCACGTCGCATCGGTGGCGACCGAACACATGACGCGGGTGCAACTCGAGCTCGGTGGCAAGAACCCCCTCGTCGTCCTCGACGATGCGGATCTCGATGTGGCCGTCGAGTGTGCGCTCCAAGGGGCGTTCTACTCGACCGGCCAACGATGCACCGCTTCGAGCCGGTTGATCGTCACCAGGGGCATCCATGACCAGTTCGTACATGCCCTTGCCGAGCAGATGGCGGATCTCCGGGTCGGTCACGCGCTCGAGGCCGTAACGCAACTGGGTCCCGTCATCGACGAGGTGCAGCTCCAGAAGGACCTGGACTACATGGCGATCGCGCAAGCGGAGGGAGCGCGCGCGGCGGTTCGCGGCGAGGTCGTCGAGCGACCGACCCGTGGACACTTCCTCACGCCGACCCTCTTCACCGGGACCACGAGCGCCATGCACATCAACACGGAGGAGGTGTTCGGGCCGATCGCCACGGTCATCCTGGCCGACGACTACGAGCAGGCCCTCCACATCGCGAACGACACCCGTTACGGCCTCGTGGCGGGCATCGTCACGACCTCGCTCAAGCACGCGGCGCACTTCAAGCAGCACGCCGTGGCCGGCATGGTGATGGTCAACCTGCCGACTGCTGGCATGGACTACCACGCGCCCTTCGGCGGGACGAAGGCGTCGAGCTACGGCCCGCGCGAGCAAGGAACCCACGCGCGGGAGTTCTTCACCTACGTGCGGGCGGCGTACGTCAAAGCATAGGGCTACGGGTGCTGCCGTCGTGGCAGCGGCTCGCACGCCTCCGAGCTGCCATATGTCATTGACGCGTTACGTTCCCGAAGGCTCCGGCATCGGCGCCGTCTACGCCCATGACCGACGCGTCTGGGACCCTTTCCTCGAGTTCACCCACGAGTTGATGCGTGGGCCTTCGCCCCTGACCGTGGCCGAGCGTGAGTTGATCGCCGCCTACGTGTCGAGGCTCAGCGCCTGCAGCTACTGCGCCGGGGCCCACGGGGCTGCGGCCGCCATCCTCGGCTTCCCCGCCGAGGTGCTCGACGCGCTCGTGGCCGATCTCGAGACGGCCCCTGTCCAGGACAAGCTGCGAACGCTGCTACGGTTCGTCCGTGAGCTGACGCTCGCGCCAACGCGGCTCTCCAAGCGCCACATCGAGGACCTGACGGCGGCCGGTTGGGACGACCTCGCCATCAACCATGCCGTGGGAGTCGCGACTCGGTACGTCATGGCGACTCGCATCTCCCACGCTCACGGCATCGTCGTCGACGACGCGCGGCTTCAGGAGGCGGGAGCCACGATGGCGAGTCCGGACTGGACGTGCTTGCCGCCCGACCGGCGTCGCGAGTAGAGGGCGCCTCGCGCGTTCCGCCGGTTCTGGCGTGAGCGAGCAGGAGCGTGGCGAACGAGTGCGATCTGGTCGCGCTTGGATTCGTCGGTGCCAGAGTCGTCTGCACCGTAGCGTGGTGCGTCCACACTTCCAGCGTCGCCGAAGTTTGAACACCTAGGGTCCTAGTGGTCCTAGTGGTCCTGGTGGACGCTCGCGCCGCGAACGTTGTCCACCCGACCGCCAAACGTCCTTGGCACTCCCCGGCAGCGCCATTAGAATCGAGGGGTTAGCGACAACGGCAGCAGGCGCCCGGCGACGGGTGCTCGTGAACATGGAGGCTGCTGGCATCAGCTGCGGAGGGGAGGCGCCGAGAGGAACCACCACGTCCGGGCTCGGCGCGCACGATCGTCTCGGTCGTGCGGTCGACAGTCGTACCGATCACCGTACGAACCACGAACAGCGAAGGAGACGTCTTCCATGAAGCGCACCATCCTCGCCATTGCGGCCTTGGCCACGTTCGTCGCCGGCTTCGGCCTCGCGCAGGACTACCCGTGGCAACCGACCCGCCCGATCACCATCATCGTGCCGTGGGCGGCCGGCGGCTCCACCGACCAGATGGCTCGCATCCTCGCGAACGAGCTCGAGGGCGAACTGGGCCAGAGCGTGGTCGTCGTGAACCAGCCGGGCGCCTCCGGCTCCATCGGGACGCGCAACGCGCTCGAAGCCGCACCGACCTGCTACACATGGGCCGCCGGCGCCGCCAGCGACCTCGGCACGTACGCCGTCCTCGACATGCTCGACACCAGCCTCTCCGACTGGCACCTGTTCCTCACGGTCGCGAACACGGCCGTGGTCGGTGTGAACGTCAACACGCCCTACCAGGACTTCCAGGACCTGATGGACGCCTTCGAAGCGAGTCCGGGGCAGATCGCCGTGGCGACCGCCGGCATGACTTCGGCCGGCCACAACGCCATGGAGCTCATCGCCGGCGCCACCGGCGTCGAGTACCGCCACGTCACGTACGAGGGCGGCAACCCCGCCGTCATCGCCACCGTCGGTGGCGAGACCCAAGTGACGACGCAACTCGCGGTCGAGCAGGCGGAGATGATCCGCGGCAACCGCATCCGCCCGCTCGCCGCGGTCAGCGACACGCCCCTCGAGCTCGAGGGCTACGGCACCATCCCGCCCATCACCGACTGGATCGCGGATCTCGACATCCCCACCAACTACTTCGGCATCTGGGCCCCGCGCGGTGTCCCGGCCGAGTGCGTGGAGACGTTCGAGATGATCTGGGAGAACGCCATCGCGGACTCCGAGGTGCTGCAGAACTACGCCCGCGAGCGCGGCGCGCTCTTCACGCCCTACTACGGTGACGACGCCGAGCAGCGCGCCATGGGCATGGTGCGCCAGAACGCCTGGATCCTCTACGACGCGGGCCAGGCGCCGATCGATCCATCCACCTTCGGCATCGAGCGCCCCTAGGCGAGCGGAGGACGATCATGACCCCGTCGAGCGAGGTGGCAGCCGCACGTGCGTAGGGACCTGCTGACCTCGCTCGTCATGATCGCCCTGGGTGTAGGGGTTCTCGTCGAGTCGTTGCGCATGCCGCGCTTCGAGCACTTGGGCGTCAACCCCTACACGGTGCCGGGGATCGTGCCCGGCTTCCTCGGCGCCGTGATCGCCACCCTCGCGTTCGTGATGCTGGTTCGCACGGTGGTCGCCTGGAGGCGGAGCGGTGACGTGCCCGTGGTCGCCGGTGACGATGAGCCGGGAAGCGCGCCACGGTTGCTCATCACCATCGTCCTGACGGTCGGGTACGGAGGCGTGCTGGTCGGCAACGTGCCGTTCTGGCTCGCCACCTTCGTCTTCGTCCTGGCGTTCCTCCTCGTGTTCGGTTGGCGAGCCGACTTCGCCGACGCCGCTCGGAGGGCGGCGCTGCTCGTCTACGCCTCCCTGGCCGTGCTGCAGGCTGGCGTCGTCGCGGCCGCCGTCACCTTCGTGTTCGAACGCATCTTCCTCGTGACGCTCCCCTAGGGATCCCGATGCTGGATGGACTTGGCTATTTCGCGACCGCCATCGTCGACCTCTTCTCGCTTGGCACGCTGTTCAACGTGGCCTGGGCGACGCTGCTCGGCATCTCGGTCGGCATGCTGCCCGGGCTCACCGCCACGCTCGGCCTCGCTCTGCTGACCACCCTGACCTTCAAGCTCGCCGCCGGCGACGCCGTCATGATCCTCATCTGCATGTACGTCGGCGCCATCTACGGGGGGAGCCGCAGCGCGATCCTGCTCAACATCCCCGGGACTCCGGCGAACGCCGCTACGGCGCTCGACGGCTTCCAGCTCGCGCGCGCCGGTCGCGCCGGCGAGGCCATGGGGATCGCCACCGCCGGGTCGTTCTTCGGCACGCTGGTCGGCATGCTGGCCCTGGCGATCTTCGCGCCGCTCCTGGCCGAGACGGCGCTCGGCTTCCAGTCCTACGAGTTCTTCTGGCTGGCCGTGTTCGGGGTGGTCATCTCGGGCCGCCTGACGGGCATGAACGATCCCCTCAAGGGCTGGATCGCCGGCTTCCTCGGCCTCCTCGTGGCCATGGTCGGCCAGGAGGGCGTGCACGCCTACGCCCGCTTCGCCTACGGCGACCCGAACCTCGCCGGCGGCTTCGGGCTGCTGCCCGTGCTGGTGGGCGTGTTCGGGTTCACCGAGGTGCTCTGGGTCATGAAGAACCCCACCTATCAGGCGGTGAAGGACGCCGCCGGCTCCGTCATCCCCAAGATCAAGGCGGTGGTGGTCCACTGGATCACCATCATCCGCTCGGGGCTCATCGGCACCTTCATGGGGCTGGTGCCCGGCGTGGGCGAGGACATGGGCGCCTGGGTCTCCTACGCGGTGGCCCGCAACACCAGCCGCAAGAAGGACGAGTACGGCAAGGGCTCGGTCGAGGGCCTGATCAGCGCCGAGACCGGCAACAGCGCCGCCGTGCCCGGCGCGATCATCCCCGTCCTGACGCTCGCGATCCCCGGCTCGGCGCCGGCGGCGGTGCTGCTGGCGGCGCTGTTCATCCACGGCGTGCGTCCGGGACCCCTGATCATGATCGAGAACCCCGCGTTCGTGTTCCATGTGACGGCGATGATCTTCTACGCCAGCGCCGCCATCTTGGTGTTCGGCCTGCTGCTCACGAAGCCGTTGCTGCTGGTGCTGCGGGTCTCGCACATCCGGCTGATGCCGGTCATCTTCGTGCTCTGCACGGTCGGCGCGTTCGCCATCGCCAGCCGGCTGTTCGACGTCTGGGTGATGCTCGGCTTCGGTGTGCTGGGGCTCGCCCTCCGGCTGCTGGGCTTCCCGATGGCCCCCTTGGTGCTCGGGGTGGTGCTGGGGCCGATCCTCGACGTGAACCTCCGCCGCGGTCTCGTCCTCTCGGACGGCAGTCTCATGCCCTTCCTCACGCGCCCCATCAGCGTCGTCCTGTGGGTGATCATCCTCGTCACGTTCATGCTCGGCAGCGAGTGGTTCACCAGCCGGTTGAGGCGCCTGACGGGACGGTTCATGCCCAAGGGGCCGGGCGACGACGGCTCGCCGCCTCCGCCGGGAGCGCCGTGATGGGCTACCTCCTGTGCAACGAGGTGGTGCGTGAGCTCGACGTCGCGGCGCAGTGCGACCTCGCCGCCGGCCTCGGCTACCAGGGTCTCGAGATCGCGCCCTTCACGCTCGGCGCCGAGCCGCACCGGTTGACGCCCGGCAGGCGCGCAGGCGTGCGCCGCGCCGCGGCCGACGCGGGGATCCGCATCGGCGCGCTGCACTGGCTGCTGGTCGCGCCCGAAGGGCTGTCGATCACGAGCGCCGATGGCGGCGTCCGGGCCCGCACGCTCGACGTGATGGAGCGCCTGGTCGAACTCTGCGCCGACCTCGGGGGCCGGGTCGTGGTGCACGGCTCGCCCAAGCAGCGCGTGTTGCCGGTCGACGATCGCGCTGGGGCGGTCGCGCGCGCCACGGAGGCGTTCGCGCTGGCGGGCCGCGTGGCGGAGGCGGCCGGCGTGTGCTACTGCATCGAACCGCTCTCACGCCAGGAGACGGAGTTCGTCACCAGCGTGGCGGAGGCGGTCCACATCGTCGAGGAGGTCGCCTCGCCGGCGCTCCGCACCATGGTCGACTGCCGCGCCGCGCGCCTCAGTGAGACGGAAGGCGTGCCGGAGCTGATCGAACGCTACGTCCCCACCGGCATGATCCGGCACGTCCACGTCAACGACCGCAACGGCCGCGCGCCCGGGCAGGGGAGCGATCCGTTCGCTGCCGTCCTGGCGGCGCTGCACGCGGTGGGCTACCGGGGCGACGTCGGTGTGGAGCCGTTCACCTACGTGCCCGATGGGCCCACCACCGCCGCCCGCGCGATGGGGTACCTCGCCGGGATCGAGGAGGCGCTGGCCGCCTTCCCGAACGGCCGACCACCGGGAGTGAGCACATGATGATCAGAACCATCGACGACTTGGAGCAGCGTCTCGCGACACCGTCGACCGCCCTGGTCGACGCGATCGCGCGGCTCGACGGCGACCTGCTGGTGCTCGGCGCCGGCGGCAAGATGGGCCCGAGCTTGGTCGCGCTCGCATGCAACGCCATCGCCGCGTCCGGCGTGCCCAAGCGCGTCACGGCCGTGTCGAGGTTCACGAACCCGGAGCTGCGGCAGCCGCTCGAGGCGGCCGGGGCCGAGACCATCGCCCTCGATCTGCTCGAGCCCGGCGCGCTCGAGGAGCTTCCCGACACGCCCAACGTGATCTACATGGTGGCCATGAAGTTCGGCACCGCCGGCCACGAGCACCTCACCTGGGCACAGAACGCCTTCCTGCCGGGCCTGGTCGGGCGGCGCTTCGCCGGCTCGCGGGTGATGGCGTTCTCGAGCGGCAACATCTACCCGCTCGTGAGCGTCGCCAGCGGCGGCTGCAAGGAGAGCGACCCGGTCGGGCCCCTGGGCGAGTACGCCCAGTCGGTCCTCGGCCGCGAGCGGCTCTTCGAGTACGCCGCGCACCGCTACGGCACGCGCTCGCTGCTGCTGCGCCTCAACTACGCGGTCGAGTTGCGCTACGGCACGCTCGTCGACATCGCCCTCGCGATCCGCGATCAGGAGCCGATCGACCTCGCCATGGGCCACATGAACGTCATCTGGCAGGGCGACGCCAACGAGGTCGCACTGCGCAGCCTCGCGCTCGCGACCGCCCCGCCCGCGGTGCTCAACATCACGGGGCCCGAGACGGTGTCGGTGCGGCGGGTGGCGGGCCTGCTGGCGGAACGCCTCGGCCGCGAGGCCATCCTCGTGGGCGAGGAGGAGCCGACGGCGCTCCTGTCCAACGCCGGGCGGGCGCACGCCCTCTTCGGCTACCCGAGCGTCACGCTCGAGCAGATGCTCGACTGGGTGGCGGACTGGGTGGCCTCGGGCGGCGAGACGCACGGCAAGCCCACGAAGTTCGGCGTGCGCAGCGGGACGTTCTGATGGCGCCGGAGCTCCCGCCCGCCGTGCGGCGCCTCCTGCACGCCGGGACCGTGATCCCCGCTCACCCCCTGGCGCTGACGCGCGAGCGTCGCCTCGACGAGCGCCGTCAGCGGGCGCTCACCCGCTACTATCTCGACGCCGGCGCCGGGGGGCTGGCGGTCGGGGTGCACACGACGCAGTTCGAGATCCGCGAGGTCGGCTTGTTCGAGACCGTGCTGCGGCTCGCCGCTCAGGAGGCCGCGTCCCGCGCGAGCGACCGGCCACTCGCCCTGATCGCTGGCGTGGTCGGCCCCACCGAGCAGGCGCTGCGCGAGGCCGAGATCGCGCAGGCGCTCGGCTACCACCTGGCGCTGCTCAGCCCCGGCGGGCTGGCCGACCACAGCGAGGCGCAGCTGCTCGAGCGCGCCCGCCGCGTCGCGGAGGTCTTGCCCGTCTTCGGGTTCTACCTCCAGCCGGCCGTCGGGGGTCGCGTCTTGTCGTACGCGTTCTGGCGCGACTTCGCCGACATCCCCGGGGTGGCCGCCATCAAGATGGCGCCGTTCGACCGCTACGCGACGCTCGACGTGGTGCGGGCCGTGTGCGCCTCCGCGCGGCGCGACGAGATCGCCCTCTACACCGGGAACGACGACAACATCGTGGCCGACCTGCTGACGCCGTTCGACCTGATCGTCGACGGCCGGCCGGTGCGCAAGTGGGTGGTCGGCGGCCTGCTGGGTCAGTGGGCGGTCTGGACCAAGACGATGGTGGACGTGTTGGTGCGCATCGCGCGTCAGCGCGAGGCCCCCGATGGACGCGAGATGCAGGAGCTCCTCGCGCTCGGCATGCGGCTGACCGATGCCAACGACGCCGTCTTCGATGCCGCCAACGGCTTCGCCGGCGTGATCGCCGGGGTCCACGAGGTCCTTCGCGGGCAGGGCCTGTTGGAGGGTACGTGGTGCCTGAACCCCGACGAGACGCTCTCGCCGGGGCAGCGCGACGAGATCGACCGGGTGCGTCGGCATTACCCCGAGCTCACCGACGACGGCTTCGTGGCCGAGCGGTTGGCGGGGTGGTTGAGTGAGGGGGCGCCAGGCGCGACGACCGCCGAGGGGTAGGGCCGGGCGCGGCGCCGGCCAGCCGGCG
>SKWV01000504.1 GCA_007128755.1 Trueperaceae bacterium | reverse complement strand
TACCACGGCTACGACGCGACCTTCGGGGGCGCGGCCACGCTGCGGATCGAGGTGCTCGGCTGGGACGACGACGGCTGGCCCTGGTCCGTCAACGGGCCACCACGGCCTTAGCCGCGTCTGGCAAGCGCGGGCTTCAGCCATCACCTCGAGCACAGAAGCGGAGCGAAGACCCTGATGTACTCCGACGAGACGAGTCCCGACGCCATGAGCCCCGCACGCCTCGGCCACGGCGCCCACGTGGTCGACACCAGTCGCAGTCCGCACGTGCGCCTCCGGAGCGTGCCCCTCGAGAGCGTCACCGTGCGCGACGCGTTCTGGGCGCCGCGGCGTCGCGTGAACGCCGAGCGCACGCTTCCGTCACAGTTCCGCCACCTCGAGTCGACCCGAACGATCGACAACATGCGCCGCGCGGCCGGGAAGAAGGACGGCGACTACGCCGGCATGTACTTCAGCGACTCCGACATCTACAAGTGGCTCGAAGCGGTCTCCTGGCAACTCGCTGGCCGGAGCGACCCCGAGCTGCAGCGTATGGCCGACGTCGTGATCGAAGAACTGGCCGACGCCCAGCGAGACGACGGCTACCTCAACAGCTACTTCTCGCGTGAGCGGGCGCTCGAGCGCTGGACCGACTTCGACCTGCACGAGATGTACTGCGCCGGTCACCTCTTCCAGGCGGCGGTCGCACATGCTCGCGCCACGGGCGCGACCACGCTGCTCGACATCGCGACGCGCTTCGCGGACCACATCTGCGACACCTTCGGCCCGTCCCCCGGCCAGCGCGTCGCCGTCGACGGGCACGAGGAGGTCGAGCTGGGCCTCGTCGAGCTCTACCGGCTCACCGGCATCCGCCGCTATCTCGAGCAGGCCGCGTTCTTCGTCGAGTCGCGCGGTCGGGGGCTGCTGGGACGGCCCTACGACCGGTTCGGTCCGGAGTACGCGCAGGACCACCTTCCCTTCCGCGATCTCGACGCCGTCGTGGGCCACGCCGTGCGGGCGCTGTACTACAACGCCGGCGTCGCCGATCTCTGCGCCGAGACCGACGAGCCCGGATACCGCGTGGCCCTCGAGAGGTTGTGGGCCAACATGACGAGCAAGCGCATGTACGTCACGGGAGGCGTGGGGTCACGCTACGAGGGCGAGGCCTTCGGCGAGGACTACGAGCTCCCGAGCTCCCGCGCCTACACCGAGACCTGTGCGGCGATCGCATCGGTCATGTGGAACTGGCGCATGCTCGCGTTCGGGGGCGAGGCGCGGTTCGCCGACCTCATGGAGTGGACGCTCTACAACGCGGTGCTCCCCGGGCTGTCGCTGTCGGGTGACGAGTACTTCTACCAGAACCCCTTGCAGGACGACGGCCGTCATCGGCGTGAGCCGTGGTTCGGGTGCGCCTGCTGCCCGCCGAACGTGGCGCGACTCCTGGCCTCCCTACCGGGGTACGTCTACACCGTCTCCGACGACGCGCTCTGGGTCCACCTCTACGCCTCGGGGAGTGTCGACACCGTCCTCCCGAACGGGCAGGGCGTACGGGTGACGCAGCAGACGGAGTACCCGTGGGACGGGACGATCACGTTCGGGATGGGATCGGCCGGCCGCTACGCGCTGATGCTCCGGATCCCATCGTGGTGTGACGAGGGAGCGTCGCTGACGGTCGAGGATGCGTTGGTGCCGGAGGCGCTCGTGCCCGGGTCCTACGTTCGCGTCGAGCGTGCATGGCAAGAGGGCGACACGATCCGGTTGCATCTCCCGATGCCGGCGCGCTACGTGGAGGCGCATCGCCACGTCGCCGAGGCGACGGGCCGCGTGGCGATGGCGCGCGGCCCCATCCTCTACTGCCTCGAGGACGCCGATCACCCTGGCCTCGAGCTGCGCGACGTGATCCTCCCGACGAGCCCTGCGCTGGTGCGGGTCGAACCCTCCGATGCGCTCGGCGGCGTCCCCCTGCTGCGCGTCCCCGCGGAGCGACAGTCAGCCGACGAGGGCCCGCTCTATCGCACGCGCGAAGGCGAAGAGCTTCGCCGGGAGGGCGTGGAGGTGACGGCGATCCCCTACTTCGCCTGGGCGAACCGCGAACCCGGCCGCATGGAGGTGTGGGTCAGGGTGTCGTGAGTCACGGCGCGCGGAAGGCGATCGCCGCGTGCTGATCGGCGACGCAGCGCCCCTGGGCCACGCCGAGCTCGATGGCGGAGCGGAAGTGGACGCCGCCGTACAGGCGCGACAGCGCGGCCTCGTCGGCGGCCTCCCAGAACGAGGCGTACGAACGCGGAGGGAAACCGCGGGAGGTGTGGACGTCGTCGACGAAGGCGTAGTCCTCGCCGACGAGCTCGGTGAGCACCTGCGCCGCGGCGGCGGAGAGCACGGAGTGGCCCGAGGTGTACTCGGGGAAGGGCGGCGTGAGGAGGGGATCGGTCAGCCGGGGCGTGTTCCAGGTCGGATCGATGTGGCGCTGGATGTAGGTGATGGGCCGCAGGAACGTATGGCGGTACTTCGTGTCCCAGCAGCTGACGAAGGCGTCGGACATCACCATCCCGAGCCTGGCGTAGGCCTCGGCCGCGAACGCCAGTGATCGTTCCTCGGTGGTGATCACGCCCGACAGGATGGCGATCCAGTGCCCTGCCGGCGTCGCCGTGGCGCCCCCCTCGTCCGACCAGTACTGGGCGGTCGCCCGCTCCGCCGACGTCACCGCCCGCACCACGTCGTAGACCTCGAGCGCCTCCCGGTAGAGGGGCGAGGATGGGGCATCGTCGTAGGCAGGGGGCGGAGGTGGTTCGCACGCCGTCACCGCCGTGCGAGCGAAGGGGCGGTTGTCCCCCCAGTACGGCTGGAGGGCCGGGAAGGGCTGGCCCGCGGCGCGGGGCGTGGCGACCCACGCTGCCGGGCCGACGGGGGGCACGTAGTCCTCCGCGTAGTTCCGGAGCTGCCCGTGGGCTCCGCCGTCGTCGGCGGACCACGCGTGCAGCGCCACGGCCAGCGCGAGGCCGTGCCGCGCCGAGCGTACGAGCGTGGTCGCGTCGATCGCTTCGGCATGCAGAGCCGTGAGCTTCGCCTCGAGGGCATCGACCGCCTCGAGGTTCCGGGGCGTCGCGTTGCCGAAGAGCTCACGCGTGATCGCCGCCAGCGCCGCGTTCGCCACCTCCGGGAGGTAGTGCTCCTCGCCGGGCGGGCTCGGGGGAAGGTCGTGCAGGTCGCTCAGGTGACCGGCGAGCGAGCGGTACCCGGGCATGCCCGGCACCACCGACTCGTACAGCGTCACGCCCGCGTAGCCGAACGCCCTCGCGGCGACGGGCGGGCTGAACCCGGGCGTCTCCTGGACGAGCGTGCGGTAGAGGTCGAACCACGCCGTCGCCACGGCGGCGTCGTGATCGTGGGCGTCGCCGCCGGCGACGCCCACTCCGGCGCCGGCCGAGGGGCCCGCGAAGGCCAGCCACGCCGCCATGAGGGTCGCCAAGGCCCGGAGCCGGACGTACTGGACCCGCGGGCGGCGGGCGGCGGCGGGTTGCTCGAGCAGGACCAAGGCGCGTGACTCCTCCGAGGAAGGTACGCCGATCATACTGCGGCCCACCTGCACGCCAGGGGGCGCCTTCGGCGCGCGAGACCTCGGGACGGGACCGACGTCCTTGACAGCCGCCGTGCCGGCTCGTAGCCTGTGAGCGTTCACAACCAGTTCTCGAGCCCTTCGTCCCTCGCTCCACGATCGCCGCGAAGAGGTGCATGTGTCCGTCGGATTTGCCCTGGCAGGCGACACCGTTCGCCCCTGCTCGACGAGCAGGCGCCGCGCCCACGGCCGTCGCGTCGTTGCGTCGGCCGCACTGCCGGCTGCCCGCCGGTGCCGGCCGGCGGACGCCCCGAGGGGGGTGACCGCCTGGTAGAGCGATGGCATGCAGCCAGCCTCCGAAGGCAGCGGCATCGCGCCGCGGCGGGCTCCAGCTCCCCGTCCGGCTGGGGTCGCCGCCATCCGCAACGCAGTCGATCTTGAGATCGGGAGTCGTGATGAAGAAGAGCCTGTACGTCCTCGTCCTGTCCCTACTGGTGCTGCCCCTGGCGCTGGCGCAGACGCCCGCCGACGCCCTCGTGCCCAACCCCGACCTGCACGCCACCCTCGAGGTCTGGGCGTGGCAGGGCTCCGGCGTGGACACGTTTGCCGACGCCGAGTTCGCCGAGTACTACCCCAACATCCAGGTCAACTACGTCCTCAGGCCGACCGGTGACGTCTACCAGCAGATCCAGCTCGCCGCCGTCGCCGGAGGGGGGCTCCCCGACGTGTCGAACATCGAGGACTCCCACCTGAGGCAGTTCCTCGAGCTCGGCATCCTCCACGACATCACGGATCGCGCCCTGCCGTACGTGCCCTTCATGAACGAGTTCAAGTGGCGCCACGTCGAGATGGACGGTCGCTACTACGGCATGCCCAACGACAGCGGTCCGGTGGCGCTCTTCTACCGCCGCGACGTCTTCGAGCAGGCCGGCGTGAACCCCGACGACATCCACACGTGGGCCGACTACTACGACGCCGCCCAGGTGATCATGGCCGAGACCGGCGTCCCCATGTGGCAGCAGGCCACGGCGCGCAACAGCGCCAGGCTCTTCGAGATCCTCATGTGGCAGCGCGGCCTCGGCTACGTCGACGAGGACGGCGCCGTACTGCTCGACCGCGACGAGGGCATCCTGGAGATCCTCGAGTTCATGGGCCGCTTCTGGGAAGAGGGCTTGGCCCTCGACGCCGAAGAGTGGACCGACTCGTGGTACCGCAACTTCGCCGACCCGAACGTCGCGACCCACCCCGGCGCCGTCTGGATGGGCACGTTCTTCAAGTCGTGGATCGCGCCCGACGCCGCCGGTCAGTGGGGCGTCATCCGGCTGCCCGCGTGGGAAGAGGGCGGCTCGCGCGCCAGCAACGATGGCGGCTCGTCGCTCGTCATCTTCGAGGAGAGCACCCAGAAGGAAGCGGCCTGGGCGTACGTGGAGTTCCACCTCGGGCGCACCGCCTCCCAGGTCCAGACCTTCATCGCCTCGGACACCTTCCCGAGCCTCGAGACCGCGTACGACGACCCCTACTTCGACGAGCCCGATCCCTACTACGGGGGCCAGGTCGTCCGCAGGATCTTCACGGACGTCGTCCAGGAGATCCCCGAGGCCGGCATCTACAACGTCGACTACCAAGAGATGAACAACCTCATGGCCGAGCAGATCCAGCGCTTCGCGGTGGGCCAGGTCAGCGCGCACGACGCGCTCGCGGCCGCCGCTCGCGAGATCCGTTCCCGCACCGGACGTCGCTAGGCGCTCCGAGCCACGATGAGCCAGTTCCGCCCCACCACCTCGCCGCCGGTCACCCCAGGGGTGACCGGCGGCCCGAGGCGCGGCCCCTTGCGCGTGCTCTGGCGGCACCGCTGGCCGCTGCTGTTCGTGTCGCCCTTCTTCGTGCTCTTCGCTATCTTCGCGCTGTACCCGATCTTCTTCTCGCTCTATCTCAGCTTCCACGAGTGGCGCGGCATCGGTCCGATGCGTCCCGCCGGCCTGGCCAACTACACCAGGCTCTTCGGCGACCGCATCTTCTGGAACTCGATGCTCAACTCGGTGATCCTCTTCTTCATCTACGTGCCGATCATGACCTTCATGGCGGTCGTGATCGCCACGGTGCTGCACGGCAAGTTCCTGAAGCTGCAGGGGATGTGGCGGGCGATCATCTTCATGCCGCATCTCACCTCGATGGTGGCCGCCGGGTTCACCTTCCGGCTCATCCTCGACACCCACAGCGGCTTCGCCAACCAGGCGTTCCAGTGGCTGGGTCTCTCGCCGGTGCCGTGGCTCGACGACGTCTGGTGGGCCAGGATCTCCCTCGGCCTCCTCATGATCTGGGCGTGGCTGGGCTACAACACCATCATCATGCTTGCGGGCCTCCAGACGATCCCCACCGAGGTCAACGAGGCGGCCGCCGTCGACGGCGCCACCCGGAGCCAGGTGTTCTGGCGGATCACCGTGCCGCTGCTGAAGCCGGTCATCCTGTTCGCGGTGACGCTCTCCATCATCGGGACGTTCCAGCTCTTCACCGAGCCCTACATCCTCACGGGGGGCGGTCCCATGCGCGCGACCGAGACGCCCGTCATGCAGATCTTCTCGAGCACGTTCGCCAACCTGCGCTTCGGCTACGCCGCCGCCATGAGCTACGTCTACTTCGTGACCATCGTGGTGCTGGCGATCGTGCAGTTCAAGCTCGTGACGCGGGGGGACCGCTGATGAGCGCCCGCCACGGCGACCTGCTCGTCAAGGGCGTGACGTACGCCGCCCTGATCGCCCTCAGCGTGTTCATGCTCTTCCCCTTCGTGTGGATGCTGGTGTCGTCGTTCAAGCCCTTCCCGGAGATCTTCGCCGGCCGCACCTTCTTGCCGGTGGAGCCCACCATCGCCAACTACGTGGCGCTCTTCGAGCGCTACGACGCGCTGCGCAAGTTCTGGAACTCGTTCTACATCGCCACCACCGCCACGGCCCTGTCGGTCTTCCTGTGCGCCCTGGGCGGCTACGCCTTCGCCAAGTTCGACTTCCCCGGGCGCAACATGATGTTCGCCATCATGCTGGCGTCGATGACCATCCCCTTCGCCGTGTTGCTGGTGCCGCTGTTCGTGATGATGCGCAACACGTTCGGCTGGATCGACACGCCCTGGCCGCTCATCGTCCCTGGGGCCGCCAACGCCTTCGGCATCTTCTTCATGCGCCAGTACATGCTCTCCGTCTCCGACGACATGCTCGACGCCGGCAGGATCGACGGCGCCTCGGAGTTCGGCATCTTCGTGCGCGTGGTGCTCCCCACCGCGCTCCCGGGGCTGGCGAGCCTCGGCATCATCTTCTTCATGGCCTCCTGGAACAACTTCCTCTGGCCCCTGGCGGTGCTGCGCTCCGAGCACATGCACACCGTGCCCATCATGCTGAACTCCCTCCAGGGCCCACCGGGCCGCACCGCGTTCGACCTCCTCATGGCCGGTTCCGTGTTGAGCGTGATCCCCATGCTCATCGTCTTCTTCTTCTTGCAGCGCTACCTCATCGCCGGCATCACGGCGGGCTCCGTCAAGGGCTGAGCGCGCCTGCACGCCACCCTAGGGAAGGCTGATCATGTACCACTTCGGCGTCGACTACTACCCGGAGCACTGGCCCGAGGCGCGCTGGACCGAGGACGCCCGCCTCATGGCCGAGGCGGGCTTCAACGTGGTCCGGCTGGCCGAGTTCGCCTGGTCGAGACTCGAGCCCGAGGCGGGCAGGTACGACTTCGACTGGCTCGACCGCGCCATGGACGTGCTCGCCGCCCAGGGCATGCGGGTGGTGCTGGGCACGCCCACGGCCTCACCGCCCCCCTGGCTCATGGCCGAGTTCCCGGATGCGTTCCTGGTGCGCGCGAGCGGCCAGAGCGTCACGTACGGCAACCGCCGCAACGCCAGCCCGCACCACGAGGGCTACCGCGACCGCTCCGCCCGCATCGTCGAGCGCATGGCCGAGCACTACGCCGAGCATCCGGCGGTCATCGGTTGGCAGATCGACAACGAGTTCGGGGATCGCGATCACCACGCGCCGGCGTTCAGGCGCTGGCTCCTGGAGCGCTTCGGCTCCTTGGACGTGATCAACGAGCGCTGGGGCACGGCGTTCTGGAGCCACGTCTACACGCAGTGGGACCAGATCCCCGTGCCGATCGCCACCGGCGGCGTCCCCAATCCCGGCCTCGCGCTCGACTTCTACCGCTTCTGCTCGCTCGCGTGGGCCGATTACCAGCGCCTGCAGATCGACATCCTGCGCCGGCACTGTCCGAAGCACTTCATCACGCACAACCTCATGGGCTTCCGCTACGAGCTCATCGACTACTTCGACCTCGCGCGCGACCTCGACCTCGTCTCCTGGGACAACTACCCGCGAGGCTTCTGGAACATCGCCAAGGACGTCGACCCCAGCGCCATGGCCTTGGGCCACGACACCATGCGCGGCCTCAAGGACCGGAACTTCTGGGTCATGGAGGCGCAGGCGGGCGCGGGCGGGTGGGACATCATCAGCGTGACGCCCAAACCCGGCGAGCTGCGCCTGTGGGCGTACCAGGCGATCGCGCACGGCGCCGACGGCATCGTCTTCTTCCGCTGGCGCACCGCCCGGCACGGCACCGAGCAGTACTGGCACGG
>SKWV01000003.1 GCA_007128755.1 Trueperaceae bacterium | reverse complement strand
GGCCGCTCGCGCGGCGGTCGCGTCGCGCGCCCGGGCGAGCGCCAGGGCGGTGGCGACGACGTCACCGGCGCCGAGTTCCTCGACGACCGTCGGATCGGGCCCCTCGGGCCAGAGCAGCGCCGCCGTCTGCAGCGCCCGCCGGCGCGGGCTGCTGCACACGAGGTCGAGGGGCGCGCCGCCGAGCGCCAGGGAGCGGGCCAGCGTCCGCGCCTCCATCACCCCGCGCAGCGTGAGGGGGCGCGCGGCGTCGTCCAGACCGTCTCCGGGGGCGGCGTCGGCGTGTCGCACCAGATGCAGCGTGATCACAACGCGGCCCCGAGCAGCAGCACGGCCTCGGCCCGCTGCAGCTTGGTCACGGCCGAGGGCGTGAGGGTGACCAGCCGCTCGAGGCGCTCCGCGATCGCCTGCAGCGTCTGGAGCGACGTGCCGTCGGCGGCCTCGATCTCGGCCTCGCGGAAGAGCGCGCTGCGCTCGCTGTCGGGGTAGCGCGCCTCGACCTCGTCGAACGCCAGCGTCGCCACCAGGGCGCCCTCGTGCCGGACGCCGTAGGAGGTCCGCTCCGTCGCGAGCTCGAAGCGCGGCCGCAGCGCGTCGCCGTCCGCCACGTCGACCTGCTCGCGCACGCGCGCCAGGATGCCCGCCGGCCAGCGGTCGCCCTCGACCGGGGCCTCGAGCTCCTCGCGCTCGTGCGCCGCTCCCGACACCGTCCCCTGTGTCTTGAGGGCCGCGACCTCGCTCGCGCCCGAGGAGCGCCGGCGCAGGGCGAGGTGCGAGCGCGCCAGTGAGCCTCGCTCGTCGTCGTAGTAGCGGTCGACGTGCGTGTGCGTCCCGCCGGGGACGAGGGCGAAGGGCGAGCCCCGGAAGGCGCTCTCGAGCTCGAGCGCGCCCGGCGGGGGATCTAAGAGGGAGAACTTGAGCTCGCGCTCGATCGGCATGCGCCAGTCTACGCGGCGGGCACCATTCGTCCCAGAGGGACGGCTTGGAGGCGTGGTAGACTCCGCGTCACTGAGACCACGAGCCATCGCACTCTTGACGTCGTGGCCGAGGGCCGCGCCGGCATGCACCCGAGGGAGCCACGCCTGATGCCCCAGATCCGCAACGTCGCCGTCTTGTCGCACAGCGGTGCCGGGAAGACGTCGCTCGTCGAAGCGATGCTCTTCCGGGCCGGAGCCATCCCGACCGTCGGCACGGTCGAGGACGGCACCACCGTCTCCGACATCACGCCCGAGGAGAAGCGCCGCAAGATCAGCATCTACGCGACGCCGCACCCCTACACCTGGAAGGGCGAGCGCTTCAACGTCATCGACACGCCCGGCTACGCCGACTTCGTCGGCGAGATCCGCGGCGCCCAGGCGGCGGCGGACGGCGTCCTGATCGTGGTGTCGGCGGTCTCGGGCGTGGCGGTGGGGACGGAGCGCGTGTGGACGTCGTCGTTCGAGCGCGAGCTCAACACGATCTTCGTGATCAACAAGATGGACCGCGAGAACGCCGACTTCTTCCGCACCATGAACGCGATCGAGGACTCGCTCGCCGGCAACATCGCCGCCATGCAGATCCCGATCGGCCAGGCCGAGGACTTCCGGGGCATCGTCGACCTCATCGACATGGTCGCCTACACCTGGCCCGACGGCGAACCGAAGCAGGGGCCGATCCCCGACGAGGTGCTCGGCATGGCGCAGGAGTACCGCGAGCGGCTCGTCGAGGCCATCGTCGAGACCGACGACGAGCTGATGCTCGAGTACCTCGAGGACCAGGAGCTCGATCCGGCGCGCATCAAGGACGCCTTCTTCGCCGCGGTGCGCGCCAACACGCTGCAGCCGGTGCTCATGACCTCCGCCATCAAGCGCATGGGCATCTCGCTGCTGCTCGACTTCATGAACGGCGCCGTGCGCAGCGTGGAGCACCACCAGCCCCTGCGCGTGGATCGCGGCGAGCACCCCACGCTGGGCGAGAGCGGCCCCTTCACGGCGCGCGTGTTCAAGACCGTCATCGACCCCTACCTCGGCAAGGTGTCGTTGATGCGCGTCCTGTCGGGCGTCCTGCGCGCCGGCGATCCGCTGCGTGACACCACCCAGGACGCCGACGTCCGCACGCAGCACCTCTACGTCCCCAAGGGCAAGGACCTCGAGGAGGTCAAGGAGCTGCCGGCGGGCACCATCGGCGCGATCACCAAGGCCGAGGCCGTGCGCACCGGCGACACCCTCGCGTCCCCCGGCGTCGACGTGGTGCTCTCACCGATCCGCATGCCCAGCCCGGTCATGGCCGTCGCCCTCTACCCCAAGTCGCGCCCCGACGAGGACAAGATCGGCGACGCCCTGCACAAGCTGCTCGACGCCGATCCGACGCTCGAGCTCGTCCGCGACGCCGACACCCACGAGACCGTGCTGTGGGGCATGGGGCACGTCCACCTCGAGGTCGCCGTCAACACGCTCGCCGACCGCTTCGGGGTGCAGGTCGACACCCGGCCCCCCAAGATCAGCTACCGCGAGACCATCGCCGGGAACGGCGACACGCGCTACCGCCACAAGAAGCAGACGGGCGGCTCGGGCCAGTTCGCCGAGGTCGCCATGCGCGTCGAGCCGCTGCCGCGCGGGAGCGGCATCGAGTTCTCCTGGAAGGTCGTGGGCGGCACCATCCCCACCACGTTCCAGAGCTCTTGCGAGAAGGGCGTGCGCGCCGCGTCGCAAGACGGACCGCTCGGCTTCCCGCTCATCGACGTCAAGGCCGAGGTCTACGACGGCAAGGACCACCCGGTCGACTCGAAGGACATCGCCTTCCAGATCGCGGCCGCGGAGGCCTTCAAGGAGGCCTGCGCCAAGGCCAAGCCGCAGCTGCTCGAGCCCATCGCGCTGGTCAAGGTGCGCGTGCCCGACAGGTTCACCGGCGACGTGATCAGCGACTTGAACGGCCGTCGCGGGCGCATCCTCGGCATGGACTCCGAGGGCTCCGTCTCGGTCATCAGCGCGCACGTGCCGATGGCGGAGCTGCAGAGCTACTCCGCCGACCTGCGCTCCATGACCGGCGGCCGGGGCGCCTTCTCGCTCCGTTTCGAGCGCTACGACGCCGTCCCAGGCGGCATGGTCGAGCGGGTGCTCGAGGCCGCGCGGGCGGTCGCCTGACACGACGGCGGGGTGCCGGTCGACGCCCGACCAGCACCCCGCCGACCTTCGTGAGCTAGAGACCCTGCAGCTGCGCCGCGACGTCCTTGGCGAGCTCGGCCCCGAGCTCGGCGGCCTCCTTGGCGTCGCCCGAGATGCTCGCCTGCAGCGTCGTCGTGCCCTGCGCCACCGCGCCGAAGAGCGTGAGGTCGCCCTCCTCGCTCACGGTCGCGAGGGCGCCGACCGCGAAGCCGACCAGCCCCGCGGCGAACGCGCGCTCGGCGCGCACCCGGTCGAACGAGGGGCGGTGCTGCAGCGTGTAGGCGACCTCGCCGGCGAGGTCGTCGTCGCTGCGCGCGATGAGCGCCAGCGAGCCCTGCCCCGGCGCCGGCGGGAGCACGTCGGGCTCCAGCAGCGCGCTGATGCGGTCGCGCAGGTCGAGCATGATCAGGGCCGACGCCGGCACCACGAGCCCCTCGAGCTCGTCGCTCGCCACGCGCGCGAGGGCCTTCTCGATGCCGCCGCGGACCAGCTCCGGCGTCGTGCCGGGGAAGCCCGCCTGGACGAACGGGAGGTCGCGTTCGGCGCCGACGCCGAGCAGCGCGCCGGCGCTCAGGTCGGAGAGTTGCCGCGATCCCTTGGTGACGAGCGCGAGGCGCGGCTCGAGCCGGCGCGTGACGGCCGCGAGGACGAGGCCGTCGGGCAACGGCGCGCGTAGCGTCTCGCCCGCGACGACGGCGAGTCCCGCCTGGCCGTTCGCCACGGCGTTCAGGACGGCGTCGCCGTCCTCAGGGCCGGAGGAGCCGAAGGTGCGGGGGACCAACTGGATGTCGGGCCACTCGGTGCTGAGGTCGGAGAGGACGGTGCGTGCCAGCCGAAGAGCGAGGGCACCGTCACGGTGGCCCAGAACGATGCGTGCCATATGCACCGTTGTATCAGACGGGGAGGACCCGCGGCGCGTATCCGCGCGTTCCGCTCCCGATCGAGGGGTCCGTCGACGCTCCGCCGCGGCGTTCCCGAGGCCCGTGGCCGCCCTTCACGCCACGGCCGCGCGCAGCGCGTCGATGCGCTCGAGCCGTTCCCATGAGAACTCGGGCCGGCCGAAGTGGCCGTAGGAGCTCGTCGGCCGGTAGATGGGGCGCCGCAGGTCGAGCTGCTTGATGATGGACGCCGGCCGCGCGTCGAACACCTCCGCGATCGCGAGCTCGAGCTGGTGGTCGCTCACGCTGCCGGTGCCGAACGTGTCGACGTAGGCGCCCACGGGCCGCGCCACGCCGATGGCGTAGGCGAGCTGGATCTGGCAGCGGCGCGCCAACCCCGCCGCCACCACGTGCTTCGCGATCCAGCGGGCGTAGTAGCTGGCGCTGCGATCGACCTTGGTGGGGTCCTTGCCGGAGAAGGCCCCCCCGCCGTGCGGCGCCGCCCCGCCGTAGGTGTCGACGACGATCTTGCGCCCCGTGAGCCCGGCGTCCGCCTGCGGCCCGCCCTGGACGAAGCGGCCGGTGGGGTTGATGTGGAGGCGCGTGTCCTCGCTCAGGAACCCCTCCGGGAGGACGCGCTCGATCACCTCGTGCCGGATGGCCTCCCGCAGGGTCTTGAGGTCGACGTCGGGGTGGTGCTGCGCCGAGACGACCACGGCGTCGACGCCGACCGGCGTGGCGCCGTCGTACGCGACCGTCACCTGGGCCTTGCCGTCGGGGCGGAGGAACGGCACCGTGCCGTCCTTGCGCACCTCGGCGAGGCGCCGCACGAGGGCGTGCGCCAGCATGATCGGCAGCGGCATCAACTCCGGCGTCTCGTCGCAGGCGTACCCGAACATCATCCCCTGGTCGCCGGCGCCGAGCGCGTCGTCGTCGTCCTCGCCCACCGCGCCGCGATCCACGCCCAGCGCGATGTCGGGCGACTGCTCGTTGATCGCGATCAGGACGGCGCTGTGGTCGGCGTCGAAGCCGTACGACGCATCGACGTACCCCACCTCGCGGACGGTGTCGCGCACGATCGCCTGCAGGTCGACGTAGGTGCGCGTCGTGATCTCGCCGGCGATGAGCGCGAGGCCGGTCGTCACGATCGCCTCGGCGGCGACGCGGGCGTCGGGGTCGTGCTCGAGGATGGCGTCCAGGACGCTGTCCGAGATGCGATCGGCGAGCTTGTCGGGATGGCCTTCGGTGACCGACTCGGCGGACACGAGCTTGAGGGTGGCAGCGCCCACGCAGGACCTCCTGAGAGAGCCACCGGCGCGAGCCGCTGGCGCGACGCGGGGCGGCGTCGGCCGCAACTGTACCAGGACGTGCCGCACCCTCCGCGGTCGCCCCGCGGCGTTGCTATCCTGACCCGATGAAGGACCATGTCCCCGCTCGTGTCGCGACGCCTCGCGCGTCGCCCGCTGCTCGCGTGCGCCGGGCGCGCGCGACCGACGCCGCCACCTGGTGGTCCCTGCAGCGCGGGATCTACGACGAAGGCGCCTGGTTCGTGGGCGACGGCCCGCCGTCGGAGGGCTCGCTGGCCGCGCGCCTGCGGAGCCTCGACCAGACGCGCTCCGGCGTCTGGTTCGCCGTGGTCGGCGACCAGGTCGCCGGCTGGTGCGAGGCGTCGCGCCTCGCGGCCGTGCGGCTCGACCACGTGGCGGTGCTCACGCTGGCGGTCGCGGCGCCCTACCGGCGGCGCGGCTGCGGCGAGGCGCTGCTCGTGACCGCCGAGGAGTGGGCGCGCCAGGTCGGCGTGCGCAAGCTGTCGCTGTCGGTGCGGGGCGGCAACGAGGCCGCGAAGGCGCTCTACGAGCGGAGCGCCTTCGTGCTCGAGGGCGTGGAGCGCGACCACATCCGCACCGGCGCGACCTTCGAGGACAACCTGATCATGGCGAAGTACCTGGTCGACGACGCATGAACGAGCGCTTGAGCGCCGCCGACCCGGGCCCGGGCGAGCATGCCGACCAGCGGGTCGCGCTCTTCGTCGACACCCAGAACCTCTACTACGCGGCGCGCGACGCCGCGGGCCGCAACCTCGACTACGAGCTGCTGCTCAAGATCGCCACCCGGGGCCGCCGGCTGCACGCCGCCACGGCGTACGTCGTCGAGCGCGAGGGCGAGTCGACCGCCTACGGCTTCGTCACGCGCCTCTCGGCGCTGGGCTACCGCGTCCGGCGGCGCGCGGTGCGGATCCATCGCGGCGACGGCGAGGGCCGGCTGGTGCTCGAGGGCGACTGGGACATGGGCATCGCCGCCGACATCGTGCGCGCGTGGGACCACGTCGACGTGATCGTGCTCGCCTCCGGTGACGGCGACTTCGTGCCGCTGCTCGAGCTCGCGCAGCAGCGCGGCAAGCGCGTCGAGGTCGTCGCCTTCAGGGAGGCCTCGGCGCAGACGTCGATCGACATGGCCGATCGCTTCGTCCACTTGGGCGAGGTCGACGGCGCCTACCTGCCGACCACGCGCGTCTAGAACGCCGGACCTCCGGAGCGCCCGCTCGCCGAGCGGCGTCGCGAACCGCCCGAGCGGCACGGCCGACGGCCGTCCGGCTCGTGCTACCTTCGACCCCATGGTCCACGTGGGAGATCCGCCGAGTCGCCGTCCGAACGACCCAGCGCGTGAGGCCGGCACCCGCCATGCCTGAGGCGCTCACCGCGTTCGATCCGTTCAGCCCCGAGTTCGCCGCCGACCGCTACGCGATCTACCGCCGCTACCTCGCCGCCGGCCCGGTCCACTTCGGCGTGCCGTCGACACCGGGTCCGACGGGGACCTGGTACGTGCTCGGGCACGAGGCCCTCACGGCGAACCTGAAGGACGCTCGCTACGTGCGGGAGCTCGGCAAGCTCATGCCAGGGAGGCCCAAGCCGGAGATGCCCGAGCCCTACCGGCCGTTCTGGGAGATGGCGAGCCGCTGGATGCTGTTCAAGGACCCGCCCGATCACACGCGCCTGCGCGCCGTCGTGAGCCGCGCCTTCACGCCGCGGCGCGTGCGCGAGCTCGCGACCAAGATCGAGGCCTCCGCTCGCTCCCTGCTCGAGGACGCGCGTCGCGACGGCGAGGTCGACCTCATCGCCGAGTACGCCTACCCGCTCCCGGTCTTCGTCATCGCCGACCTGATCGGCATCGACCCGAGCGAGCGCGACGCCCTGCGCCGCTGGTCGGCCGCCATCGGCGCTGCCATCGACATGCGCTCGAGCGCCGACTCCTATGGGCCCGCGAGCGACGCCGCGCGGGAGATCAAGGCCTTCTTGCAGGGGTTCATCGCCGAACGCACGCGCGAGCCGCGCGACGACCTCATCAGCGCGCTCATCGCCTCACGCGACGACGACGCGCGCCTCGACGACGAGGAGCTGGTGGCGACGCTGGTGCTGCTCCTCATCGCCGGGCACGAGACGACCACGAACCTGATCGGCAACGGCACCCTGGCTCTCCTGCAACACCCCGAGCAACTGCGGCGGCTCCAGGACGACCCGTCGCTCGTCGAGCACGCGGTCGAGGAGCTGCTGCGCTATGACAGCCCGATCCAGGCGACCTTCCGCTTCGCCAGCGAGGACGTGACGATCGGCGACCAGGCGATCCCAGCGCTGGCGCCGGTGGGCTTCATGCTCGCTGCGGCGAACCGCGATCCGAGCGTGTTCGAGCACCCCGACCGGCTCGACGTCACGCGCCAGGTCGGGCGCCACACCGCGTTCGGGCTCGGCATCCACTTCTGCCTCGGCGCGCCGCTCGCGCGGCTCGAGGCGACCATCGCCTTCCGGGCGTTGCTCCATCACGCGCCGCGGCTCGCGCTCGCCGAGAGCGCACCGCGATGGCGCCCCGGCATCGCCATCCGCGGGCTCGAGCGCCTCCCGGTCACCTACTGAGCGACGCTCGACGCCACGGCCGCGTGCCGTCGGCCACGAGCGGCGCCTAGCGACCGTCCGCCTCCGGCGGGGCGACGACGGCGAACGCTCCCCCCACGCGCACCGACGCCCGTTCGGCCGCGCGCAGGTACTGGCTCCAGGCCCGGAGGAACGCGTCGCGCTCGCGCAGGTGGCCGAGCACCGAGCGGGCGTAGGCGTCGTCGAAGCGCCTGAGGCGCGCCGCGGCCTCATCGTCATCCGCCCGCGCCGCCGCGGCGATCTCGCGGCGCT
>SKWV01000270.1 GCA_007128755.1 Trueperaceae bacterium | reverse complement strand
GGGGCCGTGACGGGCGGCCTCGGAGCGCCTGGTGCGGCCTGACGCGCGCCGTGGCCCTCACGGCCGACGCCTGGAGTCGCGGCTGCGACGACGCCGCGGACGCCTCCGAGCGGCTCCACGTCCAGACGCGGCCGCCGATCTCGTGGCTGCGGTTCGATCGCGCCGGGCTGGCGATCGCCGCCGGCGACGCCGCCATGGAGGTGGCGTGGCCGCGCCTGCGGCTCGCCCTCGAGCGCTAGAAGCTAGAGCACGCTGCGGCCGAAGAGGCTGGCCGTCATCTCCACCATCACGCGGGCGCTGCGGTTCGCGTCGTCGAGGATCGGGTTGACCTCGACGACGTCGACGCTGGTCACGTTCGCCTCGGCCGCGAGGATCTCCATCAGCAGGTGCGCCTCGCGGTACGACAGGCCGCCCGGGACGGGCGTGCCGACACCGGGCGCGATGCTCGGGTCGAGCGCGTCGGCGTCGAACGAGACGTGGAGCCGATCGAGGTGCGCCAGCGCGGCGAGCGCCTCCTCGGCGACGCTGCCGATGCCGCGGCGATCGATGTCCGACATCGTGAGGACGCGCAGGTCCGCGTCGCGCACCGCCTGCCGCTCCGCCGTGTCGAGCGAGCGCACGCCGAGCAGCACGACGTCCTCGGGGCGGAGCAGGGCGCCGCCGCCCCAGATCGCCTGCAGGCGGGCGTCGCCCCAGCCGAGCAGGTGCGCGAGCGGCATGCCGTGGACGTTGCCGCTCGGGCTCGTCTCGGGCGTGTTGAGGTCGCCGTGCGCGTCGATCCACAGCACGCCGGTCCGGCCGCCGCGGTGCGCACCGGCGATCGAGCCCATCGAGACCGAGTGGTCACCGCCGAGCACGAGCGGCACGTCGCCGGGGCGCAGCGACCGGATGAGCTCGGCGGTGTGGTGGCACGTGGCGGCGATCGCCTCGAGGTAGCGGGGCATGACGCCGTCGTCGATCGCCTCCGGGACGGGGACGTCGACGTTGCCGAGCTGGACGACCGTGTGCCCGAGCGCGCGGAGCGTGTCGCCCAACCCAGCGAGCCGGAGCGCGGAGGGGCCCATGTCGACGCCGCGACGCCCCGCGCCGAGGTCCATGGGCACACCGATCACGCCGAGCGTGGCCACGCTTCAGTCGCTCCCGGGGCTGTGCCAGGTGCGCCGCTGTCGCTCGAGCAGCGTGTCGGCCTCGGGCGGGCCGAGCGATCCGGCGCGGTAGGGCACGGGTCGCTCGTCGCCGCGGTCGAGCAGCGGCGCGACGGCGCGCCACTGGGCCTCGACCTCGTCGGCGCGCATGAACAGCGTGGCGTCGCCGGCGAGCACGTCGGACAGCAGCGTCTCGTAGGGGTCGGGGATGCGCCGCTCGAAGTGGGTGCGGTAGGCGAAGTCCAGGCTCACGCGGCCCACGTCGATGCCCTGCCCGGGGATCTTGGCGTTGAAGCGCAGCGAGATGCCCTCGTCGGGGACGAGCCTCAGGACCAGGCGGTCTCCCGGGAGCGGCGTCGGCCCGTCGAAGGGGACGTGCGGCGGGGTCTTGAACACGAGGACGATCTCCGAGGCCTTGGACGCGAGGCGCTTGCCCGACCTGACGTAGAACGGGACGCCCGCCCAGCGCCAGGTCTTCAGCTCGAACATGGCCGCGGCGTACGTGGCGGTGTGGGAGTCGGGGTCGACGCCCTCCTCCTGCTGGTAGCCGACGGTGCCGTCGTCGTCGCCGACGTACTGGCCGAGCACGGCGTCGTGGGGCGAGATGCAGGCCAAGGCGCGGAGCACCTTGACCTTCTCGTCTCGCACCGCGTCGGCGTCGGAGAAGGTCGTGGGCGGCTCCATCGCGACGAGCGCGAGGAGCTGCAGCAGGTGGTTCTGGAACACGTCCCTGATCACCCCCGACGCCTCGTAGAAGGCCCCGCGCCCCTCGACGCCGATGTCCTCGGCCATGGTGATCTGCACGTGATCGATGAAGCGGTTCGACCACACGGGCTCGAAGATCGCGTTGCCGAACCGCAGGACCGCGAGGTTCTGCGCCGTCTCCTTCGCGAGGTAGTGGTCGATCCGGAACAGCTGCCGTTCGTCGAAGTGCTCCTGCACCCGCGCGTTGAGCTGCCGGGCCGAGTCGAGGTCGTGCCCGAACGGCTTCTCGATCACGAGGCGTCTGAAGGCGCCGCTCTGGCGGTGCAGCCCCGCCGAGGCGAGGCCTTCGACGATCGGGCAGTAGGTCTCGGGGGGTGTGGAGGTGTAGTAGACGTGGTCGTCGCGGCCGAGCTCGGCCAGCCGCCGCGCGAGGCGCTCGTAGTCGTCCGGCTCGTCGTAGCCGCCCCGCACGTAGTGGATGCGACCGGCGAGCGCGTCCCAGTCCGCGTCGTCGACGTCGCCGAGATGCTCGCCCAACGCGTCGCGGAGGCGCTGCCGGAGCCCCTCGTCGTCCAGGTCGCTGCGCGCGTAGCCGACGACGACCGAGTCCGGGTGCAGGCGGCCGTCCACGTGCAGGGCGTAGAGGGCGGGGAGGAGCTTGCGTGCCGCCAAGTCCCCGGTGACACCGAAGATGACGAAGGCGCAGCGTGGCGAGCGTTCGGTCATCAGGCACGCTAGCACGCTGCAGGAGGGCGCTCCAGCGCGTGATAGACTCACGCGCTCGTCCCGGGACCGCATGCGCTCCGGACGGTGCGGAGGAGGCGCGGCTGTGTCGAGTGTCGAGAAGGAAGGGCTGGGATCGATCCGCCGTGGGGTGGAAGCGCTGGTCCCGGCCGGTGAGCTCGAGGCGAAGCTCGCGCGGGCCTCGGAGCGCGGCGAGCCGCTCCGGGTGAAGCTCGGCGTCGACCCGTCGTCGAGCGATCTGCACCTCGGCCACTCGCTGGTGCTGCGCAAGCTCCGGCAGTTCCAGGACCTCGGCCACCTGGTGGTGCTCATCATCGGCGACTTCACCGCGACCATCGGCGACCCCTCGGGCAAGTCGAAGACGCGGCCCCAGCTCACCCTCGAAGAGACCCGTCGCTACGGCGAGACCTACATGGCGCAGGCCACGAAGATCCTCGACGCCGACCCGGCGCGGCTCGAGATCCGGCACAACTCCCAGTGGCTGGAACCGCTCGGGTTCGCCGAGCTGGTGCGCATCGCCTCCTGCACGACCGTCGCCCGCATGCTCGAGCGCGACGACTTCACGAAGCGCTACGCGGCCGGCACGCCCATCAGCCTGCACGAGTTCCTCTACCCGCTGGCGCAGGCCTACGACTCGGTGGCGATCCGCGCCGACGTCGAGATCGGCGGGACCGATCAGCTCTTCAACCTGCTGGTCGGCCGCGACGTGCAGCGCGCCTACGGGCTCGAGCCGCAGGTGGCCCTCACCGTGCCGCTGCTCGAGGGGACCGACGGGGTGGAGAAGATGTCGAAGTCGCTCGGCAACGCCATCGGCATCGCGGAGCCGCCCGAGGCGATCTTCGCGAAGGCGATGCAGGTGCCGGACGGACTGCTCGAGAAGTACGTGACCCTCACGACCGATCTCGACGTCGAGCCGGTCGTGGCCCTGGCGAAGGCGGATCCCGTCGCGGCGCATCGGCTCTTGGCGCGCGAGCTGGTGCGGATCTACCATGGCGACGCTCCGGTGCTGGAGGCCGAGCGGCGCTACGACCTCATCGCGAAGGGCGGCATCCCGCACGACCTGGCGACGGTCGATCTCGGCCGCGACGACGCTCCCGAGGGCTCGATCGACGCCGCCGGTCTCGCCGTGCGCGTCGGCTTCACGAAGAGCAAGGGCGAGGCGCGCCGCCTGATCGACAACCGCGGCCTGCGCATCGATGGCACGCCGCTCGAGGACCGCAGCGCGATCATCGACCTGCGCGCGCGGTCCGAGTTCGTCTTCCAGAGCGGCAAGAACGCCTACGTGCGGGTGCGCTGGGCCCCCTGAGGCGCCGGAGTCAGGTCGCCAGCACGTTGGCGATCTCGACGAGCTCCCAGTCGATCTCCTTCTTCTTCTCCCAGACCTCCTGCAGCGGCACGGTGACGGTGCCCCGCTTGTCGATCCCGACCATCACGCCGTGCTCGCCGGCCTGCAGGCGCTTGACGGCGGTGAAGCCGAGGCGGGAGGCGAGCACGCGATCGCGGGTGCTGGGGATGCCGCCGCGTTGGATGTGCCCCAGGATCGACGTCCGCGCCTCGAAGCCGCAGCGTGCCGCGATGGCGTGCTGCACGGTGAGTGCGCCGCCCTCGACGGCCCCCTCGGCGACGACGACCACCGACGAGGTCTTGCCGCGCTCGTAGGCGCGGACGAGCGTATCCGCCACCGCGTCGAGGTCGACCGGAACCTCGGGGAGCAAGATGGCCTCGGCGCCGCCCGCGACGCCGACGTAGAGGGCGATGGCGCCCGACGCGCGGCCCATGACCTCGACGAGGAAGAGGCGCTCGTGGCTGGCCGCGGTGTCGCGCAGGCGGTCGACCGCGTCGAGCGCGATGTTGATGGCGGTGTTGAAGCCGATGGAGACGTCGGTCCCGTAGATGTCGTTGTCGATCGTGCCGGGGATGCCGATGACGGGGATGCCCTGCTCGACGCTGAGACGCGCCGCGCCTCGATACGTGCCGTCGCCACCGATCACGATGAGGCCGTCGATCCCATGCTCGCGCAGCGTGACCGCCGCCTGCGCGCGTCCCTCGGGGGTGTAGAAGGCCTGGCAGCGTGCGGTGCGCAAGATGGTGCCGCCCCGCTGGATGATGTTGGCGACGCTGCGCGCTCCGAGCGGCCTGAGCTCGCTGTCGATGAGTCCCTGGTAGCCACGGTAGACGCCGGTGACCTGGAGGCCGTCATGGATCGCCGTCCGGACGACGGCGCGGATCGCGGCGTTCATCCCGGGCGCGTCGCCGCCGCTGGTGAGGACGCCGATGTGTTTCACGCGCCGCACGATAGCCCGCGCCGCCACCCACGGTCCATGGCCCGCGTCCCAGAACGTGAGCAGGGACACATTCCCCTCTCATCGCCCAGTGTGACGTGTAACACTGACACGATGATCGTAACGACGTTCACCGCCTCGCCGCCCGAGCGCCGGATGGCGCTCGTTCCTCAAGTGGTCGAGCGCCTCATCGCGCTCGGGCACGTCGTACGTCTGCCGCGCGGCGTCGGTCGCTCGCTCGCGCTCGCCGATGGCGAGTTCGAGCGTGCGGGCGCCGTCATGGTGGACGACATCGCCGCCGCCACCGCCGAGGCGGACCTGGTGCTGGTGATGCAACCCCCGAGTGTCGAGGACTTGGATCTCGTCCGGGAGGGCGCGATCGTCGCGGGGTTCCTCGACCCGTTCTTCCAGCACGAGCTCGTCGGCGCGCTGGCCAAGCGGCGACTCCGGTCGCTGTGCGTCGAGCTGATGCCGCGCACTACGATCGCCCAGAAGATGGACGCGCTGTCGAGCCAGGCGAGCCTCGCCGGATACGCGGCGGTGCTCATCGCGGCGGAGCGCATCGATAAGGCCTTCCCCATGATGACCACGCCGGCCGGCACGATCGCGCCGGCGCGCGTCTTCGTGATCGGCGTCGGCGTCGCCGGCCTGCAGGCGATCGCCACGGCGAAACGCCTCGGGGCTCGCGTCGAGGCGTACGACACGCGAGCCGTGGTCGAGGAGCAGGTGCGCTCGCTCGGCGCCCGCTTCGTGACCTTCGACGTCGGTGAGACCGGACAGACGGAGCAGGGGTACGCCAAGGAGCTCACCCCCGAGCAGCTCGGGCGCCAACGCGAGCAGATGGCGAAGGTGGTGGCGGGGGCCGACGTCGTGATCACGACCGCGCAGGTCTTCGGTCGCCGCGCGCCGCGCCTGCTGAGCGCCCGCGAGGTCGACGGCATGCGACCCGGCTCGGTCGTCGTCGACTTGGCGGCGTCGAGCGGCGGCAACGTCGAGGGGTCGGTCGCCGGCGAGGAAGTCACGACACCCGGTGGCGTGCTCATCATCGGCTCGCACCCGATGCCGGCCAAGGTCGCGCGAGACGCGAGCCTCATGTACGCGAACAACCTGATGCACCTGATCGCGCACGTGTTCGTCGACGGCGAGTTGCGCTCGCCCGACGACGACCCAATCGTCGACGGGGTCCTCCTCACGGCCGACGGCGCGATCCGCCACGAGCTCCTGCGCTCGACGATCGAAGGGACCACATCGTGAGTATCCTGCTCGTCTTCGTCTTCGTGCTCGCGATCTTCCTCGGTCTCGAGCTCATCACCAAGGTGCCGTCGCAGCTGCACACCCCGCTCATGTCGGGCGCCAACGCCATCTCGGGCGTCACCGTGGTCGGCGCCATCCTGGTCGCGGGCGAAGGGTTCGGCGGCTTCGCCACCGTGCTCGGCATCGTGGCCGTCGCCTTCGCGACCATCAACGTGGTCGGCGGCTACCTCGTCACGGACCGCATGCTCGCGATGTTCAAGAGCGGGAAGGGCTGAGGCCGTGGAGACCTGGCTGACGCTCGCCTACATCGTCGCGTCGGTACTCTTCATCCTAGGGCTCAAGATGCTCGGCCGGGCCGACACCGCCCGCCGCGGCAACCGCGTCTCGGCGCTCGGCATGCTCGTCGCGGTCGTCGCGACGCTGCTCGCCGGCGGGCTCGACTACACCTGGATCATCGTCGGCCTCGTGATCGGGGCGGGCATCGGCGGCGTCGCGGCGCGGCGCGTGCAGATGACGCAGATGCCCGAGATGGTCGCGCTCTTCAACGGTTCGGGCGGCCTGGCCTCGATGCTGGTCGGCTCGGCCGAGTACATCCGGACGATCGACCCGGCGGGCCTGACCGCCGTGGCGATGGTGCTCACGGTGCTGATCGGCGGCGTCTGCTTCACCGGCAGCATCGTCGCGTTCGGCAAGCTCTCCGAGCGCATCACCGGACGGCCCATCATGTTCGGCGGCCAGCAGGCCGTCAACGCGGGGTTGCTGGTCCTGGCGGTGCTGGCCGGTGTGTGGATCGTCGCCGACGTGCTCAACGTCACGGGGCTGCCGCTCGTGGGCCTGGCCTTCGCCGGCCTCGTGCTCGTGGCGCTCATCCTGGGCGTGCTGGCGGTCATCCCGATCGGCGGCGCCGACATGCCGATCGTCGTGGCCCTGCTGAACTCCTACTCCGGGCTCGCCGCCGCGGCCGCGGGCTTCGTGATCGACAACAACGTGCTCGTCGTCGCCGGTTCGCTCGTGGGAGCTTCCGGCCTCATCCTCACGCAGATCATGTGCAAGGCGATGAACCGGTCGCTGGCCAACGTGCTGTTCAGCGGCTTCGGCAGCGTCGTCACCGCGTCGGGTGCCGAGACGACGGGCGAGATCAAGCCGATCTCGGCCGACGACGCCTACTACATCCTCGAGGCGTCGCGGTCCGTGCTCGTGGTCCCCGGGTACGGCATGGCCGTCGCCCAGGCGCAGCACGCCGTCAAGGAGCTCTCCGACCAGCTCGCCGCGAACGGGGTCGAGGTCCGCTTCGCGATCCACCCGGTCGCGGGCCGCATGCCCGGGCACATGAACGTGCTGCTGGCCGAGGCGAACGTCGCCTACGAACAGCTCGTCGAGCCCGAGGACGTCAACCCCGCGATGGAGACGGTCGACGTCGCCATCGTGATCGGCGCCAACGACGTGGTCAACCCGGCCGCCAAGGAGGACGCGTCGTCGCCGCTCTTCGGCATGCCGATCATCGAGGTCGATCGTGCGCAGACGGTCTTCGTGCTCAAGCGCTCGATGAACCCGGGCTTCTCCGGGGTCGAGAACCCGCTGTTCACGCGCGAGAACACGCGCATGCTCTTCGGTGACGCCAAGACGAGCATCACCGCGCTGGTCGGAGCGTTCAAGGACGTGTAGCCGACCGGGCGTACCTCGTCCGACGAGCATCACAGCGCTGGTGGGAGCGTTCAAGGACGTGTAGCCGTCCGGGCGTCCCTCGGTAGGCGAGCATCACAGCGCTGGTGGGAGCGTTCGAGGACGTGGAAGAGCGAGGACGTGATGAGCGAGAGGGCGTCCGGCGCGGGTCACCGCGCCGGACGCTCTCGTCGTGCTCTCCTGGGCAGAGCGTCGCGCCGCCGATGTACTGCAACAAACTTGACACGAGTACACTCAGGTTTTAGGATCATCAGCATGGATGCGGAGCGTTTCACCGAGACCACCACCCAGCTCGTCGCGAGCGCGCAGCAGATCGCGCGGACACGCGGTCACCAGGCCGTCGGGCCGCTGCACCTGGCCCGCTCCCTGGTGGCCGACGCGTCGGGTCCGGCCGCCCGCGTCGTCGAGCGCGCCGGCGGCGACG
>SKWV01000034.1 GCA_007128755.1 Trueperaceae bacterium | reverse complement strand
TCGAGCGCGTCCGTGTCCGCCACGCCGGCCGCGACGGCCGCGGCGAGCTCGTCACGCGCCTCACGGAGCTCCTGGCGCAGCGCGGCGGAGCCTTCGGCGCCGTAGCCGCGCCGCGACAGGGCGGCGTCGAGCCGCTCGAGCAGCTCGGTCTGGGCCGCGACCTGGGCCGCCGCGCGGGAGCGGGTGTCGGCCTCGTGCCGCATGACCTCCTCCGAGCGCTCACGGGCGCTGCGGTGGAGATCGCGGATCGCGCTGACGTCGGCGTACGACGGCAGGCCGTCGACCAGCACGTCGCGCGTGACGCGCAGGGCGCGCTCGAGCGCCACCGCATCGACGTCGCCATGCAGCGTGGCGACGTCACGCGCGACGGCGTCGAGCTCGTGCTCGAGATGGCTGCGTTGGCCGCTGACCGTCTCGGCGAGGGCGGTGCGCAGCGCGCCGAGGTCGTCGCTCACGCTGATGTGCGCCGCCAGCCCTGCCCGCAGCGCCGCGAACTGCTCGTGGATGACGGGCAGGTAGCGCAGCAGCTCGTCGTGCTCCTGCAGGAGGGCGTCGAGCTCCTTCCCTTCGGCGTCGAGGTCGAGCTGGAGCAGCCGTTCGGTGATCTCCGGGCTCAGCCTCTCGGGCGCGATCCGGACCTCGTCGTCGGCCTCGGCGGGATCCTGCTCGGCACCCTCCGCCGCGCGGTCGTCCGCCGGCGCGTCGACGGCCGGAGGCACCCGCGCGGCGATGTCGCTCCGCCGGCGCCGCCCCGGGATGGCGGTCTCGGGCGGATCGTCGGCACTGAAGACGTTCGACTCCATGAGCTTGCGCAGGTCACGCGCCAGCTTGCGGCCACGCTCGATCTCCGCGTCGGCCAGGGTGCGCTCGGCCTGCGCGAGCCGGACCTGGCCCACCAGGGCCTCGAGACGACGCACGCGCGGCCCGCCCAGCGGCTGCACGGCCTCGAGCGCCTCCTCGAGATCGGCCAAGTCGCGCGCCTGCAGCACGAGCTGGTCCTCGAGCTTCTGGACGACCAGGCGCAGCTGAGCCTCGGCCTCGCCGAACGAGGCCTCCACGTCGACGCCGGCGCCGATCTCCTGGTGGATGGCCTGGGCCTGGGCCCGAAGCTTGCGGACCTCGGGCCAGTCGAAGTAGAGGTTGAACGGGCGCAGCGCCTCGCGCAGCGCATCGAGGCGCTCGGCGTCCGGTCCCGAAGGCTCCGGCGGCTCGACGACCGGCGTCACCGGCTCGGCCGGCACGGCGGCTACCGTGACGGGGGCGGCCTCCGCCTCCGACTCGGCGCTGCGAAGCCGCTCCATGAGCGACGCCACGATCGACCTGGCCTGGTCGACCGGGTTGGTCGCCTGGAGGTGCCGGAACACCACGCCCTTGAGGATCTCGTCGACGTCGCTCAAAGCGACGGTCGTCGGATCACGGTCGACCTGCCCCAAGCCCTCTTGCAGCGCCCGCGACACGACTCGAGGGGGGAGCACCCCCTCGAGTTCCTTGACGGTGGCCTGGAAGAGACGGTTCGGCTGCATGAGGCTCGGTCGGATCGGGGTCGCCGAGGGGTCGCCCCCTCGGCGCAACCGTTCAGACGTCGTCGTCCCAGTCGACGGTCTCGGTGGTCGTGGCGCGGCTCGCCCGCGTCGAGCGCGCGACGGCCGGCGCGGCCTGGCGCCGACCCACGAGCCCGAACTGCGCCGAGATGCCGTAGAGGCCGAGGATCGCGAACACGACCGCCAGCAGGGTCAGGCCTGCCCAGACCGTCTGCGCCACGGTCGACCCGAACATCGAGAAGGCCGAGACGGTGGCGAGGAAGTCGAGGCCGGCGTAGGCCACCAGCAGCGTCGCGAGCGCGGCCAAGCCCTCGAAGAGTACCGGCACGAGCAGCAGGAAGAGGGCGACGCCGATGAGCTGCCAGTTGCGGTTCCCCCCGCCGAAGGCGAGGTTCAGGAGGAACAGCGGGATCAGCGCGAGGATGGCGATCGTGAGCAGGACCACGACGCGGACGAGGCCCGACCACATCGTCGTCGTCCGGCGGGCGCCGTCTTGGATGGCCGACGGCTCGACGCCCGACAGCGCGTGGCGGACGGCCTCGGCCTGACCGTTCAGGACGACGGCGTCCTGGACGCGGAGCCCGAGCGCCGCGCCGAGGTGACCGAGGAGCTCGAGCGTGTCGAGGTCGGTGGTGGCGTTCACGGCGCGGACGATCGGCGAGAGGTGCACCTCGTAGAGCAGCGACGACGCGCGCAGCGACGCGCGCACGGCGTCATCGTCACCGCGATGGGCGGCCGAGACGACGGCGCTGGCGGAGGCCGCGAAGCCGTCGATCACGCCTGAGACGCGCTCGTACCCCGCCTCGAGCAGGGCCTCGGCACGCGCGGGCCGGGCGGCCTCGGGGAGGCCGAGCGCGGCGAGATCGGCCTCGAGCGCGTCGAGACGCTCCCGGAGCAGCGCCTCCTGGAACTGCAGCAGCAGCGCCTCGATGTCGACCAGCGTCAGCTCGGCCGCCTCGCCGTCGACGGGCGCGTCGAGCGCTTCCGCCATCGCCTCGGCCGGCTCGGCCGCCTCGCCGACCGTGCCCACGGCCTCCGGCAGGGAGGGCAGTTCGGCCGGCTGCGCGACGACCTCCGCGGTCGCCCCGGCAGGCACCGACGTGCGCCGCTCGCGCGCCGCCTCACCCAGCGCCAGCACGTCGGCCTCGATGGCCAGGAGCGTGGCACCCAGGGAGTCGGTCTCACCGTCCACCAGAGCGGTGGCGGCCTCGACGAAGGCCTGGTTCAGCGTCGCGGCCGCACGCGGCGAATCCTGGACGAGCAGGAAGGCCCCGTACGCGCCGGCGAGAGCGCGGTACGCCCCGCCGTCGGCGCCGAGCTCGCGAGCGGTCGCGACGCGCAGGGCGATCACGTCGGCCACGCCGGACTCGAGAGCGAAGCGCAGCGCCGCCGCGGCACCGTCGGGGTTCGCCAGCGCCTCGCGGTCCACTTCGGCGACGCCGAGGTGCTCAGCGAGGCGCACGAGCCGAGCGCGCGCCAGCGGCAGGTTCCCGTCGACCGCCGCGCGCAGCGCGGAGTCGTAGACGAGCCGTTGGAAGCCCCCCTCGAGCACGGCCGCCTGCACCGCGAGGTCGTCTTGGCTGCCGTTGGTGATCGCCGTGCGGGCGCGCTCGAAGACCCGCTCGAGCGCGGCGGCGAGCGGCCCCGACGCCGTGTCGCGGGAGAGCGTCAGGAGGGCGTTGAAGGCGCGGTCGATCTCCTCACGCGCCTGCACGGCGTCCGTGGGGAGCGCCTCGACGGCTCGTCCCAAGTTCCCGATCGCCAGGTCGTAGCGATCGAGGTAGGCGTCTGGCTGATCCTGGGCCGTGGCGACGGACGCGCCGAGCGCCAGGGCGAGCACGAGCAGCCGGATGACGAGCGGGTGCATGGCCCTGTTCATCGTTCCTCCTCCAGCGCGGCGAGCGCTGCGTAGATCGCGCCGAGGTTCAGGTCGGGCCCGCCGGTCACGGCGAGCCACTGCGGCGGTACGGGCACGGCGACGAGCACGCCGTGCGTGGTGGTGACGCACACGGAGCGGAGCGCTCCGTGTCGGCCGAGCAGTCCGCCGCCGGCCGCGATGACGCGGCCGAGGGCGGCATGGTCGGGGAGGTCCCCGCGGACGGTGACGACGCCGCCCACGCCGTCGAAGACGCCGACGGCGTCGACGCCATCGAGTACGGCGAGGGCCGCGAGGACCCGCCCGGGATCGGACGGCAGCGAGAGCGCGCGGCCGGCCGGCGCCGGTGGGTGGGGCGCGGCGGCAGGCGCCGGTCGGGTGTCGGCCCCTCGGTCGGCCGTGTCGGCGTGCTCCGTTCCTGGTCTGGCATCGGTTCCCCTCAGCGTGCGGGCGAGTTGCTTCAGGTGACGCTTGAGACCGGCCCTGGGGAGCACGTCGCTCAGGTCGCGGTAGACGGGGCCGAGCAGGACCTTCGTCATCTCGGCGGCGTTGACCGCCTCGGGCGTGTGACGCTGCTGGCCGAGACCGGCATCGAGGATCCGCCGGGCGGCACGCCCGGGAACGAGGCTCGAGAGACCCGCACGGGTCTGCTCGTAGACCTCGTTCGGCTTCATCGGACGTGCCCTCGGCGCGAACCGTGGCGTGGGCCGCAGCTCCCGCGTGCCGTGATCTGGTGTCGGTCCATCGTGACAACGGCACCGGAACCCACCCGGTGCGCTCGACCCTCCCGGAATCCCAACCACGATAGGCCCGCGAGGGTCGCGTCCCTGTGAAATTCCTCGGCGTCGAGCGTTCCCGAGGCTCCGGCCGCAGCGACCCTCAGACGAGGCCCTGCCCGCGCAAGGCATCGGAGACGCCGTGGACGACCCGGACCGCGGGGCCGTAACGCATGCGCGCGGGTCCCACGAGCGTGAGCAGACCGAAGGCCTCGCCGAGCTGGACGGTGGCGCGCACGCGCGCCACCGCGTCGTCGGTGTCGATGCTCATGCCGTCGTCGGTGCCGGGCGCCGGGGTCGGGACCTCGATGTGCTCGATGACGAGGCGCACGAAGTCGGGATCGCGCGACTCGGGCTCGTTCAGGAGCCCGCGGAGCCCGGCGGTGACGCTGCGGTCGGGCGTGACCTCGGGCCACGCGGCGGCGATGGCGAAGAGGGTGCGGGCGAGCTCGCTCTCCGCGCGGCGCGCGAGCCGCTCGAGCGCGCCCGGGACCTCACGCAGCGGCAGCGTCAGCTGGCGCAGGTTGCGCTCGGCATCGTCGAGCGTCGTGTCGCTCGGCGCCGGGTCGAGCGAGACCCGGAGCTGCCTGACCAGCCCGTTCTCGAGCACCACGACGGCCATCACCGTGCGGTCGGAGAGCAGGGAGAGGTGGATCTCGTGGGCGTGCAGGTGGTCGTCGGCGGCCACCGTCACGACGACGGCGTACCCGGTCATCTCGGCGGTCGCGTGCGCGAGCTGCCGCAGCAGCGCCTCGCCCTGAGCCGCGCCGAGCCGCGCCCGCAGGTAGCGCCGTGCCGTGATCGGCAGCGCCCGCGGGGGCAGGAAGCGCTCCGCGTAGAGCCGGAACCCGAGGGCGGTGGGGATGCGGCCGGCGGAGGCGTGCGGCTGGTGGAGGTAGCCTTCGGTCTCGAGCACGCCGAACTCGTTGCGGACGGTGGCCGAGGAGAGGTCGAGCCGGTCGGCGATGCGAGCCGATGGGACCGGTTGCGCCGTACGGATGTAGGACTCGGCCACGAGATGCAGGATCCTGAGCCGTCGGCTGTTCATCCTCGTACTCTAGCACCGTCGGGCTCACGGGCCGGAGACGTCGTGCACGACGTTCAGGCGGCTGCGTCCCGGCCGTCGTCGCCGCGCTCGGCGAGGGCGACGAGCACGTCGAGGTGGGCACACGCCACGGGCATCACGCTGAGGCGGTTCCCGCGGCGCGCGACGAGCATCTCGTTCAGTTCCGGGTGCGCCTTGATCTCCTGCAGCGTGACCATGCGGGGCAGCGCCCTCACGGCGCGGACGTCGACCAGGAACCACCGCGGGTCGGCCGGATCGCTCGTCGGGTCGGCGTAGCGCGAGCCCTCGTCGAACTGCGTCGGGTCCGGCCGCGGCGGCGACGCGACCTCCGCCAGGCCGACCGCGCCCGGCGGCGTCGCGTTGGAGTGGTAGAAGATCACGGCGTCGCCGACGCGCATCTCGTCGCGCATGAAGTTCCGGGCCTGGTAGTTGCGCACGCCGTCCCACGGCGTCGTCCGCTCGTCGGCTGCCAGCAGCGCGTCGAACGAGAAGGTGGTCGGCTCGGATTTCACGAGCCAGCAGCGCCGCTCACCGGCCTCGCGCTCGCCCCGTGCTTCCGCCGTCACTCCCATTCGATCGTCCCCGGAGGCTTGCTGGTGATGTCGTACACCACGCGGTTGACCTCCGATACGGCGTTGACGATGCGGTTGGAGACCGTCGCGAGGAACTCGTGGGGCAGCCGCGCCCAGTCGGCGGTCATGCCGTCGACCGACGTCACGGCCCGGAGGGCGACGGTGTTCGCGTACGTCCGGCCGTCGCCCATCACGCCCACGGAGCGCAGCGGCGTGAGCACCGCCAGGGCCTGCCAGGCGTCGTCGTAGTGACCGAACTCGCGCAGCGAGGAGATGAAGATGTCGTCGACGCGCCGCAGGACCTCGAGCCGTTCATGCGTGACCTCGCCGAGGCAGCGGATCGCCAGGCCAGGGCCGGGGAACGGATGCCGGTCGCGGAGGTGCTTGGGCATGCCGAGCGCCTCCGCGACCTCCCGGACCTCGTCCTTGAAGAGCGTCCGGAACGGCTCGATGAGCTCGAAGCGCAGGTCGGCGGGGAGGCCGCCGACGTTGTGGTGCGACTTGATGTTGGCGGCGCCGTGGCCGCCCGCCGACTCGATCACGTCCGGGTAGAGCGTGCCCTGCGCCAGGAAGCGGATGTCGCCGCGCTCGTCCTGGACGCGAGCGGCCTCGGCGTAGAAGACCTCGATGAAGGCGTTGCCGATCGCCTTGCGCTTCTCCTCCGGGTCGGTGACGCCCGCCAGCGCCTCGAGGAAGCGCTCGGAGGCGTCGACCACGCTAAGGTCGACGCCCAGGGAGCGCAGCGCGCGCTCGACCTCCTCGGCCTCGCCCAGCCGGAGCAGTCCGTGGTCGACGAACACCGCCACCAAGCGGGGCCCGATCGCCCGGTGCAGGAGGAGACCCAGGGTCGAGGAGTCGACGCCGCCGGAGATGCCCAGCAGCACGCGCTCCTCGCCGACCTGCTCGCGCACGCTCGCGACGGCGTGGTCGATGATGTGCTCGGAGGTCCATGCGCGATCGACGCCGGTCGCTGCCACGAACCGCTCGAGCACCCAGAGGCCCTTCGGCGTGTGCCGCACCTCGGGGTGGAACTGCAGGGCGAAGCGCGCCGCCGACGCGTCCTCCATGGCGGCCACCTGCGTGTCGGCCGTCGAGGCGGTGACGACGAACCCCGGCGGCGGCGTGATCACGCTGTCGCCGTGGCTCATCCAGGCGACGAACTCGCCCTCGACGCCGTCGAACAGCTCCCCGCCGTAGGAGGTCAGGACCGCCTTGCCGTACTCGCGCGCGTCGGACGCGGCCACCTCGCCGCCCAGCGCGCGGGCGAGGAGGTGCATGCCGTAGCAGATCGCGAGGATGGGGAGGCCGCTGTCGAGCAGGCCGGCGGGGAGGCCGGGGGCGCCCGGCGCGTAGACGCTCCGGGGCCCACCGGAGAGGATCACGCCGCGCGCACCGTGCGCGCGCAGCGTGTCGAGGGAGACGTCGGGAGCCTCGATGATGGAGAACACCTGCAACTCACGCAGGCGGCGGGTGATGAGCCGCGTGTACTGCGACCCGTAGTCGATGACGACGATGCTGGACATGGTGACTCCGGGTGCCCTGATCACGGGGTGTCGATGAAGGGCAGGACGACGAGCTGATCGCGCGGCACGACGATGGTGACGATCTCGGAACGGCGTTCGTCGAAGCGACCCTGCAGCTGCCAGGTCCCTTCGCGATCGAGGACGACCTTGTCGGGAACGGTGCGGATGACGGTGCCCGGGGCGTGCCGCGAGCCGGAGGGGCTGGCGACGATCACGAGCGAGACCGGCGGCAGGCTCGCCGGCTGTACCCGGACGTCGACGACGTAGGAGCCGCCCGATCCGATGGCCTCACTCGCTGGCGAGGCCTCGCGCCCCATCACCGTGACGAGGGCCAAGGCCATGGCCGCCACGACGAGGAGGCCGAGCAGCCACACCCGGCGGCGATCGCGCACCGAGGCCACGACCGCCGCGACCCGAGCGGGTCCGTCGCGCTCCGGTGGGGCGAACGCTCCGGAGCGGTAGGTGACGTCGGGTGGCGGCGCCTTGGAGAAGCGCGGCCCCGACGCAGCCGCGCCGAGGTCCTTCGCGCCCGCACCCTTCGCGCCCGCACCCTTCGCGCTCGCGTCCTTCGCGCTCGTGTCCTTCGCGCCCGCATCGGGCGTGTCCGGCGCGGCCTGCATCGGCGTCGGCCCCGGGTAGTCGGGCGCGACGTACGGCGTGGCCGGCCCCGTCCGGAAGCGGGCCGCCGCCTCGGCGCCTTCCACCCCCTCGATGTGCACGCGGTCGAACTCGGCCGATGCGGCGTTGCGCTGCGGTCTGGGCGTGCCGCCGTCGCCGAGAGCCGTCCCCGGGCGCGCGCCTTCGTCCCGGTCCGCGCCTTCGCTCCGGGGCGGCGCCGGCTCTCGTGTCGCCGCGCCCGCCTGCGGCGCGTCGACCAGGGTGCGCAGGCTCCGGGCCGCC
>SKWV01000049.1 GCA_007128755.1 Trueperaceae bacterium | reverse complement strand
CTGCAGGTGAACGACACCTACTACGAGCGCGTCGGCCGCTCGCGCTGCGAGAGCCTGCTGGCGGCGCTACGCGAGGACCGCATGCCCGAGCCGTGGCGCGAACGCGGCGGCGACGCCGACGCCGGCGACCCGGTCGCCACGCGCCCGCCCCAGCCCGCGCGGCCCACCGACGAGGGAGGTGGAGCATGAGCGACGTCGTCACCGAGGCGCCCAAGCCGATCCTCAGCCGCTTCGACCCGCGCTTCGAGGTCACGCTCTACGCCCACGTGGGCATCGAGGGCAGCCACACCCTGGAGTACTACCGCGGCCACGGCGGCTACGAGGCCGCCCGCAAAGCGCTGTCGCGCACCCCGGCCGAGGTCGTGGACGAGGTCAAGGCCTCCGGCCTCCGCGGCCGCGGAGGCGCCGGGTTCCCGACCGGCGTCAAGTGGTCGTTCATGCCGCCGGTCGACGGCCGGCAGCGCTTCATCGTCTGCAACGCCGACGAGTCGGAGCCGGGCTCCTTCAAGGACCGCTACATCATGGAGGACGATCCCCACCAGCTCATCGAGGGGATGCTGATCGCCGGCTACGCCATCGGCGCCACGATCGGCGTGATCTACGTCCGCGGGGAGTATTACGTCGCGCACGAACGGCTCCGCGTCGCGTTGGGCGAGGCGCGCGCCGAAGGCATCCTCGGCCGCGGCGTCTTGGACAGCGACTTCGACTTCGAGATCATCCTGCACCGCGGCGCCGGCGCGTACATCTGCGGCGAGGAGACGGCGCTCATGAACTCCTTCGAGGGGCTGCGGGCCAACCCGCGGCTCAAGCCGCCGTTCCCGGCGCAGGCCGGCGTCTACGGCCTGCCGTCCACCATCAACAACGTCGAGTCGTTCGCCAGCGCGGTCCACATCATCGCCAAGGGCGGCGCCTGGTACGCGTCGATGGGCACCGACGACAGCAAGGGGACCAAGCTCTACCAGGTGAGCGGCCCGGTCGCGCGGCCCGGCGTGTACGAGCTCCCCATGGGCGCGACGTTCCGCGAGCTCATCTTCGACCTGGCCGGCGGACCGACCATGCCCGGTAAGGCGATCATCCCGGGCGGCTCGTCCACACCGATGCTGCCGTGGAACGACGAGACGCTCGACCTGCGCATGGACTACGGGACGATGGCCCGGGTCGGCTCGATGCTCGGCACCGGCGGCGTCATCGTCATCCCGGAGGAGAAGTGCATGGTCGACGCGATCTACAACGTCGTGCGCTTCTACGCGCACGAGTCGTGCGGCAAGTGCACGCCCTGTCGAGAGGGCGTCGCCACCTGGCTCCCGAAGATGTACCAGAAGCTCCTCGCGGGTCTCGGCACGCGTGAGGACCTCGTGGTGATGGAGGACATGGTCAGGAACATGCGCGGCACCGCCTTCTGCCCGCTCGCCGACGCCTGCGCGATGCCCGTCCAGGCGTCGTTCAAGCACTTCCGCCACGAGTACGAGCACCTCGTCGACCACGGCACGCCCCTGCATGCGCGCCGGGACTGGTGGACGGCATGAAGGTCACGGTCAACGACGTCGAGGTCGATCTGGCGCCCGGCACGTCGGCGATCGACGCCGTGTTCGCCGCCGGCTACGACGTGCCGTACTTCTGCTCGCAGGAGTACATGTCGCCCATCGGCGCCTGCCGCATGTGCCTCGCCAAGGTCGGCGCGCCGCGCAAGGACCGCGAGGGGAACTGGATCATGGACGAGGAGACCGGCGAGCGCAAGATCTTCGCGTTCCCGGCGCTGCTCGCGACCTGCACCACCGCCCTCATGGAGGGCATGGTGATCGACACCCTCTCCGAGGACGTCAAGCACGCCCAGAACGGCATGATCGAGTTCACGCTCATCAACCATCCGCTCGACTGCCCCGTGTGCGACAAGGGCGGCGCGTGCGAGCTGCAGGACCGCTCCTACGAGTACGGCAGCGGCCGCTCGCGCTTCGAGTTCATGAAGCGGCACCAGGAGAAGCACCACCCGCTCTCCGACCTGATCACCCTCGACCGCGAGCGCTGCATCCACTGCAAGCGCTGCGTGCGCTACTTCGAGGAGGTGCCCGGCGACGAGGTGCTCGACTTCATCGAACGGGGCGGCCACACCTACATCGGCACGATCGAGGACGGCCTGCCGTCGAACTTCAGCGGCAACATCACCGACATCTGCCCGGTGGGCGCCCTGCTCGACGCCACCAGCCGCTTCCGCGGCCGCAACTGGGAGTACGACCACACCCCGACCACCAGCCTCGACGACGCCTCGGGCTCCGCCACCGTCGTCGACGCCCGCACGGGCCGGATCGAACGGATCAAGGCCGGGCTGCACCCCGAGGTCAACAAGTCCTGGATCGACGACGGCATGCGCTTCGGCCACGAGTACGTCGGCGATCCGGACCGGATCACGCGGCCGCTCCTGCGCAAGGACGGCGAGCTCGTCGCCGTGAGCTGGGAGGAGGCGAGCGCGTTCGTCGCCGAGCGGCTCGCGGAGTTCTCCGGCAAGGACGTCGGCATCGCGATCCGCGCCGACGCCACGCTCGAGGAGGGCGTGGCCGCGCTCGCGCTCGCGGAGCACGTGGGCACCGGCCAGGTCGATCACGCGCCGCGCTACGGCCCGAGCGTCGTGCCGGGGTCGCCCGCGACGCTGCAGGACCTCGCCGTCGCCGACGCGATCTTCGTCGTCGGTGACGTGACCGAAGAGGTCCCCGCCGTCGACCTCCGCATCAAGGACGCCCTCAAGGGCGTCGCGCCGCCGCCGCTGCTGCCGCACGGCGTGCCGATCGCCGACCTGAGGCTCAAGGAGCGCATGCCCCGCCGGACGGAGATCCTCGCGGTGGCCGCCCCCTACCGCGTCGACCTCATGCGCTACGCCGGCACGACCGCGATCTACCCGGTCGGCGGCGAGGCGGCCCTCCTCAAGGGCCTGGCCGCGCTGGCCGAGGCCAAGGACGACGACGGCCCCGCGGCCGCCGCAGGGCAGTCCGGCGCCACCGCGGCCGACCGCTCGGCCCTCGGCATGGACGTGCACACCGCGCAGGCGTTCGTCGACCGGCTGCGCAAGGCCAAGAAGGCCGTGATCGTGGTCGGGGGGTTCGTGCTCGCCGACCAGGCGGCCGCCGACGCCGCCCAGCGCCTCGCCACGCTCGTCGGCGCGCGCACGATGGTGCTCGGCCCGATGGCCAACTCCCACGGGCTCGAGCTGCTGCAGGTCGTGCCGAGCCACGCGCGCTACGACTACCCGTCGATGGTCGATGGCGGCGCCAAGGCGCTCGTCCTCTCGAACCTCGACCCCGCCGCCGACCCCGCCGTGGCGGAGCGCTTGGGCGCCCTCCGCCTGCTGGTCGTGCACGAGATGTTCATGACCGCCACCGCCAGGCTCGCGCACGTGGTGCTCCCCGCCAAGAGCGTCTACGAGAAGGACGGCACCACCGTCAACCTGGAGGGTCGCTTCCTGCCGGTGCGCGCCGCCCCGGTCGACGCCGGCGAGGCGGTCGACCTCACCGGCCTCGTGCGTGAGCTCGGGCTGGCCCTCGGCCAGCGCCTCGAGGCGCGCAGCGTCCGCAGCGCGCGCCGGGCCATGCGCAAGACGCTCGGCATCGACTTGGCCGAGCTGACCGACCTGGGCGAGTTCGTCAAGGTGCCGCGCCGGCGCAAGGGCGTCACCGTCGCCGCCCGGCCGCCGTCCGCGGGGCGCGCGCTGCGCGTCCCCACGATGGTGCGCCAGGAGTACCTGGCGCGCAACCCGCACCTGCTCGCGGCGCTCGGCGGTCCCGCCCTGCGGCTCCATCCCGACGACGCCGCCGCGCGCGGCCTGCACGCCGGCGACGAGGTGAGCGTGCGCGTCGACGGCGTACCGAGACGCCTCCGGGTCGAGCCGACCCGCGCGGTGCCGCCCGGCGTCGTCACGGTGCCAGCCCTCCCCGACGCGCCGGCCGGGCCCGCCACCGTCGACCTCGACGGCGTCGTGGTCGAGCGGCGACGGCTCGAGGTCGCCTGATGGACCCACTCTGGGTCACCTTCGTCAAAGCCCTGCTGCTCTGCCTGGTCCTGCTCGGTGCGTTCGCCTACATGACGCTCATCGAGCGCCGGCTGCTCGGCCGCATGCAGCACCGCCACGGTCCGAACCGGCTGGGACCGCTCGGCTTGCTGCAGCCGATCGCCGACGCGCTCAAGTCGGTCTTCAAGGAAGACATCACCGTCTCAGCGGCGGACCGCTTCGTGTACGTGCTGGCGCCGATGATCTCGATCACCTTCGCGCTCGCCGCTTTCGGGGCGATCCCCGGCGGTCCGGCGGGCAGCCTGTTCGGATGGAACCCGTGGATCATGGACCTCGACATCGGCCTGCTCTACGTGTTGGCCGTCACCTCGATCGGCGTCTACGGCATCTTCCTGGGCGGCTGGGCCTCGAACAGCAAGTACCCGCTGCTCGGATCGCTGCGCTCCTCGGCGCAGATCATCTCCTACGAACTCGGCCTCGGGCTCTCGGTGCTCTCCGTCATCATGATCGCCGGCACGCTCAACCTGCGCGCGATCGTCGAGATCAACGTCTGGTCCGTGAGCCCCTGGCTCTGGCCGCCGCTGATCGTGGCCTTCGGGGCCTTCGTGATCTCCGCCATCGCCGAGGTCAACCGCACGCCGTTCGACCTGCCCGAGGCGGAGCAGGAGATCGTCGCCGGCTACCTCACGGAGTACTCGAGCATCAAGTGGGCGCTCTACCAGATGGCCGAGTACGTGAACATGATGACCGCCGCCGCGTTCATCAGCACGTTGTTCCTGGGCGGGTACAAGGGACCGACGTTCCTCGAGCCCTGGATCCCCGGCATCTCCGACTGGCCGATCATCTGGCTCGTCGCCAAGATGGCGATCTTCATGTTCCTCTTCATCTGGCTGCGGGCGACGCTGCCCCGCCTGCGCTACGACCAGCTGATGCGGTTCGGGTGGGTCTACCTCTTCGAGATCGCGCTCGGCGCCGCGCTCCTGACGGGAGCGGTGATCGCCTTTGTACTCTGACCTGCCCACCACCGGAGGAGGGACTCCATGAGCGTGCTCGACATCGCCAAGGGCATGGGGGTGACGCTCGGTCACCTCTTCAAGAAGCCCGTGACCGTGCAGTACCCCGAACAGCGCGCCCAGGTCGCGGCGCGGTTCCGCGGGCGGCATCACCTGTTGCGCCACCCCGACACGGGTCTCGAGAAGTGCATCGGCTGCAGCCTCTGCGCCGCGGCCTGCCCCGCCTACGCCATCTACGTCGAGGCGGCCGAGAACGACCCCGCGAACCCCGTCTCGGCCGGGGAGCGATACGCCTCCATCTACGAGATCAACATGCTGCGCTGCATCTTCTGCGGCTTCTGTGAGGAGGCCTGCCCGACCGGCGCGGTCGTGCTCGGGCACGAGTTCGAGCTCGCCGACTTCCGCTACCAGGACTTCGTCTACGGCAAGGAAGACATGATCGTCGGCGTCGTCGGTGGGCGCTGGCAGCGCCGCGAGGCGGCGGCCAAGGGCGCAGACGTCCGCGTCGGCCTCGAGGCGCCGCATCGCGCGGAGCTCGAGGGCGTGGATCACTGATGATCACGTTCGCCGTGCTCGCGGTCGTCCTGGTGATCGGTGCGCTCGGCGTGGTCCTGCTCCGGCAGCCCGTGCACGCCGCGCTCTCGCTCGTCGGCACCCTGCTGACGCTCGCCGTCGTGTTCGTCACGCTGGAGGCGCACTTCCTCGCCGCCATCCAGGTGATCGTCTACGGCGGCGCCATCATGGTGCTGTTCCTCTTCGTCATCATGTTGCTCAACCTCCAGGAGGAGGCGACCAAGACGCGCGCCGCCTACCGCTGGATCGCGTACGTCGTCGGGGTGGTGGCCGCCGCGGCGATCGCCACGGGCGCGCTGCTCGACCCTCGCCAGGCGCCCGACGCGCTCGCGGTGTCGGACGCGCTCCGCGGCGGCTCTCCCGAGCTCATCGCCCAGGTCCTCTTCGGCGAGTTCATGCTCGCCTTCCAGCTCGTCGGGGTCCTGCTGCTCACCGCCATGGTCGGCGCCGTGGCGCTCGTCCAGCGCCAGGCCGAGACGCCGGGGGCGCGCTGAGGTGGTGGCCACCGAGTACTACGTCGCCCTGTCCGCGCTCATCTTCGCCATCGGCGCCGTCGGCGTGCTCACGCGCCGCAGCGCCATCATGATCTTCCTCTCGGTCGAGCTCATGCTCAACGCGGCGAACCTGGCGCTCGTCGCCTACGCCCGCCACTGGGCCGCGGCCGGCACGCTGGTCGGCATCACCGGGCAGACGGCCGTGTTCATCATCCTCGCGGTCGCGGCCGCCGAGGTGGCGGTCGGCCTGGGCATCCTGGTGACGATCTTCCGGCGGCGCATCAGCACGAACGTGGACAACCTCTCGGAGGTGCGACTGTGACCCAGGACGTCGTCTCGTGGGCGGCGCTGGCGCCGGCGCTGGCGCTCCTGGGCGCACTCGTGAACGGCCTGTTCGGCGGTCGGCTGCGCGAGCCGCTGCCCGGCATCCTCGCCTCGGTCACCGTCGGGGCGGGCTTCGTGCTCAGCCTGATCGCGTTCTTCGCCTTCATCGGCCGCGCCGACCCCGTGCTGGTGCCGTTGTGGGACTACCTCGCCGTCGCGGGCATCGACCTCTCGCTGGGCTTCCACATCGACCAGTTGACGCTCGTGATGATGCTCGTGATCACCGGCGTCGGCTTCCTCATCCACGTCTACTCCATCGGCTACATGCACGCCGACCCGGGCTTCGCGCGCTACTTCGCGTTCCTCAACCTCTTCGTCGCCGCCATGCTCGTGCTCGTCATGGCGGACTCGTTCCTGCTGATGTTCGTCGGCTGGGAGGGCGTGGGCGTCTGCTCCTACCTGCTCATCGCCTTCTGGTACCGGCACGGCGGGAACGTCGACGCGGCGCGCAAGGCCTACATCGTCAACCGCATCGGCGACGCCGGCTTCCTGCTCGCCATGTTCATGATGGTGCGCACCTTCGGGACGCTCGACATCGCCGCCGTGAACGCCGCGGCCAGCGCCTTCGCCTTCGGCGCCGGCGCGATCACCGTGATCGGGCTGCTGCTCCTCGTCGCCGCGACCGGCAAGAGCGCGCAGCTCCCGCTGCAGGTCTGGCTCCCCGACGCGATGGCGGGCCCGACGCCCGTCTCCGCGCTCATCCACGCCGCCACCATGGTCACCGCCGGCGTCTACCTGATCGCGCGGACCTCGCCGCTCTTCTCGGTGTCGCCCGAGGCCTCGGCCGCGGTCGCCTGGGTCGGCGCGCTCACCGCGCTGATCGCCGCCTTCGCCGCCTTCGCGCAGACCGACATCAAGCGGGTCCTGGCCTACTCGACCATCAGCCAGCTCGGCTTCATGTTCGTGGCGGTCGGCGTCGGCGCCTACAGCGTCGCGGTCTTCCACCTCGTGACGCACGCGTTCTTCAAGGCGCTGCTCTTCCTCGCCGCCGGCAGCGTGATCCACGCGCTCGGGGGCGAGCAGGACGTGCGCCGCATGGGCGGCCTCGGCAAGCGCATGCGCCTGACCGGGACCACCGCGCTCGTCGGCACCCTCGCCATCGCCGGCGTGCCGTTCTTCGCCGGGTTCTTCAGCAAGGACGCCATCCTCGTCCACGTCTTCACCTCCACCCTCGTCCAGGACTTCGGGCCGCTCTTCCTCTACGCCGTGCTGCTCGTGAGCGCCGTGATGACCGCCGGCTACATGTTCCGCTGGTACTACACGGTGTTCGCGGGTGACGAGCGCCTGAGCAAGGTCGCCGGCGCACGCGTGCACGAGTCGCCGCGCGTGATGACCGTCCCGCTCGTGGTGCTCGCGGTCGGCTCGGTGCTCACCGGCTACGTCGGGCTGCCGGCGTTCGCCTTCCCCAACTGGATCGACGCCTGGCTCGCGCCCGCCACGGCCGCCGTCACGTTCACGCACCCCGCGCTCTGGCTCGAGTGGCTGCTCGTCGGCGTCTCCGTGCTCGCCGCGGCGCTCGGCCTCGGCCTCGGCTACTGGGCGTACCACCTGCAGCGGGGGGCGCCGGCCGCCCGCCTCGGCGCCGGCCGCCTCGCGGCGTTCGGCCGCTCCGGCGCCGGCTTCGACACGCTCTACCGCAACGCGGTGATCGGCCCCAGCGAAGGCGTCGCCGTCGGCCTGGCGGTCATCGACCGCGACATCCTCGACCGCGGCATGGCCTCCGGCGTCACCGGAGCCGGCTGGATCGGCCGCGTCACCAACTTGTGGCAGAGCGGGTACGTGCGAGCGTACGCGCTCGCGATGTTCTCCGGCGCCGT